>DAIQMS010000033.1:0-14799 GCA_036788815.1 Bacillota bacterium | reverse complement strand
AAATACGAGACGACGCCGCAATAATTCATGAGGCATGGGTCCCCATATTAAACCACGTCACAAAGCCATCGAAATGGGTGACGGAAGCATAGATGAAGACCGTCGCAAAGCCCGCCGCCAATAACGTCAAAAGAAGATCCATCCACGAGAAGTGAAGAATCCGGTAACGGGTCCGCTTCAGTTTCGGGTCATAGCCCCGGCACTCCATCGCGTTGGCAAGGTCGTCGCTCCGGATGAACGAAGAGACGAAAAGCGGGACGATGAGGGAAATGATCGCCCGGAACTTGGTGCCGAGACGCCCGTGCTCGAAATCGACGCCGCGCGAGGCCTGAGCCTTCATGATCCGATTCACGTCCTCGAGGATCGTCGGGATGAAACGGAGAGCCAAGGTGATCGTCATCGCGACGATGTGAGACGGAAAGCCGATCCACTTGAGCGGCGTCATATACCATTCCAGAGCGAAAGTGAGATCGAGCGGCTTCGTCGTGGCGGTCAGAATCATCGAAAGCTCGATCATCAGCATGAGCCGAATCAGAATTTTGCCGGCTTCGGCGAACGAATCCCAATAAATCGGGTAATCGTAGATTCGGAAAGCGACGCCCAAACTCCACGAAGTCCGCGGGGTCACGATGTAGATGATGAGCAAGAAGATCACCATGAGCCAAAGGCTCTTGAGCGAGCCAAGGAGCTGCCGGAGCGAAAGATGCGAGGCAAAAAGAAGCACCCCGATCACGACGAAAGCGATCGCCGCCATCACCGCGGTCATCTCCCACGAAGGGTAGGACATGAAAACGGCGACCATGAGAAGGATGAGGCCAAAGACTTTGGCCCGGGGATCCATCCGGTGAAGGAAGGAATGATAAGGGATGTAACGGCCCATGGCAAAGTTAGACATGGTGGTAGCTCCCCTTGATCGCTTTGGCTAAATCATCGACGCTCTTGAGCGATGTCGTGTCGATCGGCATCCCCTTCTCTTGGAGGGCTTTGGCGAAACGATAGATATTCGGCACTTCGAGCGAATACTGAGTGAGGTCTTTGCCAAAGAGTTCCGCCGGCTTGCATCGGAGGGCGACCTTGCCGTTCTCCATAACCACCACTTCTTCGGCGTAATGGAGAACGAGGTTCATGTCGTGGGTGACGAGGATGATCGTCGTGCCCGCTTTGTGGATGCTCTCGAAAAGAGCCATCGTCTCTTCGGCGGCTTTGGGATCGAGCCCCGCGGTCGGCTCATCGACGATCAGAATCGACGGATGGATCGCCAGAATCCCGGCGATCGCGACTTTGCGTTTTTCTCCGCCCGAGAGCTCGAAAGGCGAGCGCTCATAGAAGCTCTTGTCGAGCCCGACGGTCGTCAAAGCCTCGTGGGCGAGTTGGATCGCCTCCTCGGGCTTCGCTCCGAAATTCTTGGGGCCGAAGGCGACGTCTTTCTCAACGGTCTCTTCGAAGAGCTGATATTCCGGGAACTGGAAGACAAGGCCGACTTTCTTTCGGAGATCCTTGAGATTCCGGCTCCGTCTCTTTTTGATGGACGAGTTCACGAAGTCATCGATCGTGACGTCTCCCGAGGTTGGATTCAAAAGGGCATTCAGATGCGAAATAAGCGTGGATTTTCCGCTTCCCGTCCGGCCCACAAGCGCGATGAAACCTCCTTCATCGAGATGGAGGCTGACATCTTTAAGCGCCTCGTACTGGAAGGGGGAACGCGGCGAATAGACAAAAGAAACATGGGAGAAATCTATCGGCATAAGAATTCCTCCAGTTCCGCTTCATTCGTGATGGTGTCGGGGATGGCGATCCCTTCGCGTTTGAGCGCGTTGACGAGCGCGATAAAGAACGGGCAGCCGAGCCGGATGTCGTTCAATTCCTTTTCGTGGGCGAACACTTCTTTCGGGGTTCCTTGAAGGATCAAGGCGCCTTCATTGAGCACCAAAACCTCATCGGCATGGGCGGCTTCTTCGACGTCGTGGGTAATGCTTAACACGGTGAGATTCGGGTTTTCTTTCCGCAAGCGGAAGGTCAGATCCAAAATCTCTTTTTTGCCCAAAGGATCGAGCATCGAGGTCGCTTCGTCGTAGATGATCAGCTCCGGTTTCATCGCCAAAACGCCGGCGATCGCCACCCGTTGCTTCTGGCCGCCGGAAAGATTTTCCGGGGCGCTGTCGAGGAAGGCTTCCATCCCGACTTCTTGGGCGTAGTGATTGATGATCCCGTCCATTTGCTCGGAGGGGACTTGGCGGTTCTCAAGGCCGAAAGCGATGTCATCCCTCACGGTTGAGCCGACAAACTGGTTATCGGGGTTTTGAAAGACGAGTCCCATCCGGGAACGGAGGGAATAGAGGGTCTTGCCACTCAGTTCGGTGCCGAAAAGCTTGACGGTTCCCTGGAAGCCCGAATTGAGGCCCCCCAAAACCTTGGCGAGGGTCGATTTGCCCGAGCCGTTATGGCCGATCAGGCAAACATAGGAGCCTTCCTTCACGCTGAAAGAGATGTCCTTCAGGGCAGGGTTCTTCCCGTCATACGAGTAATTCAGTTTTTCGGTTTCGATGATATTCATTCGCCGTTTTTCTTCTTCCGATAAATCACGTATTCGTTAATCCCGACCGTTAAGGCAAAGGCGCCAAGGAAAACGCCTAAGAAAGTCCAAAGCTCCCAAGAGGGCAATTGGCCAGCCGAAGCCAAGGACCCGATGACCACCGCGCCTAAAAAAACATAGGCGACCAAGATCACGGAGAAACGATAGAGAAAGCCTTTCTTCATCTATTTATTGACCGTAATCGCGACGGTTTTCCCTTCGTAAGGACGGACTTTCACGCCCGCCATATCGAACATTTTGCGCGAGGCTTGGAAGCTCACGCCTTCGGAGTATTTATCCGAGAGATAGACGACTTCTCGGATCCCGACCTGGATGATCGCTTTCGCGCATTCGTTGCACGGGAACAAAGTGACGTAGAGGGTGCAGCCATTGAGATGGGCGCCATCGCGGGTGTTGAGAATCGCGTTGAACTCGGCGTGGCAGACATAAAGATATTTGCTGTCGAGCCCTTCGCCATGTCCCCAAGGCACTTTTTCGTCATCGACGCCGCGGGGCATTCCGTTATAGCCGATCGACACGACTTTGTGCTGATCATCGACGATGCAAGCCCCTACCTGCGTCGAAGGGTCTTTGCTGCGCAAACTCGAAAGCTGGGCGATCCCCATGAAGTATTCGTCCCATTTGAGGTAATCCGTCCGATGTTTTTCTTCCATAAGTCTCTCTCCCTTCGGCCCACTAATCATAGCGAAAGGAGCCGCTTAATTCACGCAGAATGAACGAAAGTGAAACCCTTAATAGGGTTTATCCCTAAGCCCTTTCGAAAAGGAATGGGGTTTTGCGGAGATATTACTTGACGCGGGCAATCAAGGCTTCGTAAGGACGGAGCGACTTTTTGAAGGTGAAGCCCGCCCCAAGATAGTTGCTGATGATGACTTGGCCGCGCATCGAACGGATGGCGCGCGGCAGCATCTGGCGTTTGCCTGTGAGATTGAGGAGCACGAACTCCATCGCGCCGTTATACGAACGGAAATAGGCCATGATCGACCCTTTGGTGGCCATCGGGCCAAAGTCCCCGAAGGTAAGGACCGGATCGTTATTCCGCAAGGCAATCATCTTCTTGTAGAAGGAAAGAATGCTGCTCGGATCGGCCTTTTCGGATTCCGCGTTGATCTTCGGATAAGACGGATTGATCGGAAGCCAAGTCGTCTTGGCACTCGAGAAGCCAGCCTGCGGAGCATTCGACCATTGCATCGGAGTCCGGGCATTATCCCGGTTGAAGTTCTGCACCCACTTGAGGGCGATCTTCCGCGGGAAATGGTAATGGCGGAGCAGGTTATAGATCGTGGTGTTGACCGGATCCTTATACGTCTCCGGCGTGAACATCGGATAGTCGATCATGCCAAGTTCCTCGCCTTCGTAAATGAAGGGAGTGCCCCGCAAACTGAGCAGCATGAGGGCCAGCATCGTCGCGGACTCTTTCCAGTATTTCCCGGTATCGCCGAAGCGGCCGAGCGAACGCCGCTGATCATGGTTCTCCATGTAGTTGGCGTTCCAATCGAGCTCTTTTTGCCAAGCGAAAAGGATCTTTTTGAGTTTGCCCGGATGGTAGGGCTTCGTCCAAATCGGAAGCTTGCCCTTGTCGACGTGCTCCATATGGTCGAATTGGAAGCACATATCGAGTTCGTGATCGGTGAAGCGGCGGGCGTTCTTGTAATCGACGTTATAAGTCTCGCCGACGGTCATGCAATCGTAATGGGAGAAGACATCCTGATAGAGGCGCTGGAGAATCACGTGGTTCCCCTCCTTCATCAGGTAATGCTCGGAGCCGATGAGATAGGCCGTCTTCTTGCCATCGGCGAGCGAATCCTTCCAGATCTGGTTGATGACGTCGCAGCGGAATCCATAGATCCCTTTGTCGAGCCAGAAGCGCAAAATGCCTTCGACTTCCTCGAGGACTTTCGGATTATGCCAATTGAGATCCGGCTGTTTTTTGCCGAAGATGTGAAGATACCAAGCGCCCGATTCCGGAACATACGTCCAGGCGCTCCCGCCGAAATTCGAGGTCCAGTTGTTGGGCGGAAGGGTGTTGTTGCTCTTCCCTTCCTTCCAATAATAGTAATCGCGGTAAGGCGACGTCGGTTTCTTCGATTCGACGAACCATTTGTGCTCGTCGGAGGTGTGATTGACGACGAGGTCCATCACGATCCGGATTCCCCGGCTTTTGGCTTCGGCGATCAAGCGGTCCATGTCCGCCATTGTGCCGAAATCGGGGTTGATCGCCCGATAATCGGAAACATCATAGCCATAGTCGGCGTTCGGAGAGGCGTAGACAGGCGAAAGCCAAAGGATGCCAACGCCGAGGTCCTTTAAGTAATCGAGTTTGGAGATGATGCCAGGGATGTCGCCGATCCCATCGCCATTCGAATCGCAAAAAGAACGCGGATAGATCTGATAGACCGCATGGGTTTGAAAAAATTTTGCTTCCATGGTTTCTATTATGAGACCTCCGAGCAAGAAAAAAAGACCTTAAAAGGTCTTTCGGGTGATCTGAGCCGATCCTTAGAGCTTGCGCTCAACCGGGGCGGAATAGGAAGTCTCGATCGCGTGCATCGTCTCGGTGTTTTGGCTGGAAAGGGCAAGGGCCATCGCGGCGTCGTAATCGCCAGACGATTCTTTTTCTTCGAGACGCGGGTTCTTCGAAAGAGGATCCATAGCTATTGCCTTCCTTGCCCATAACTCTAAAAGAAGGCGGGGAGAGAAACAAGAGAAGCCTCCTAGACACTGTCAAAGATTCTTGAAGAACCTTCCCAAGGAAACTCCAAAACGAATTGCCCATAAAAAAGACGGCCCCAAAGGACCGTCCTGAAAGATCGTTTTTCGTTTAGAAACGGGTCAGCATGACGAACTTGTAGCCATTGCCATAGACGCTGTCGATCCGGGCGCCTTTGATGTAGGCGAGTTTCTTCCGAATCGAGGAAATATGAACGTCAATGGTCCGCGTCGGGAAATTCTTCCCGGTGCCCCAGATAAGTTTGACCAGATCGTTCCGTTCCACCACATTCGGACGAGCGTCATAAAGGCATTTCAAGATTTTCCACTCGAGTGGAGTGAATTTGACGTGGTAGCGATAGTAAGCCAAAGTCCTGGCTTCCGGATCGCACTTCACGATCGAACCATCACCCCGTTGAATATCCATTTCTGCCATTCTACTTCCTCCTGTTTGAGCGAATACCCTCCTGTGGATATTCCTTTGCTCTATCACTAGTTTGGGCGATTATTCTCAAAAAGCAAGGCCAAAGTAAATGTTAAGAAACTCGGAACCGATGAAAATGGTGAAAATTATTCTTAAAAATGCAAAAAGACAAACAAATTACGGATCTGGCTCGTTGAAGAGGACGGCGTCGGGTGTGCTTGCATTACTTTTATGACGACAATGCAAATCACCATGATCAAAATCACCACTGTAAAGAAAATTGTCCAGCCAATTCTGGCTTTCTTTTGGTTAGTGATTGCTCGTTTTTTGTCTTCGGAATCATTTTCAAGGTGATTTTCATCGTCAACCAAAACGGAAGAAGACGCTTTTTCGGAGACCGAGGGGGTTGCGGGCTCTTCATAGCCGTAAGAACGGATAAACCGCTTGGTGTAAAGAAGGAGCCAACTATTCGCGAAGGTGATGATAAGCACGTCGAGGGGTAGGCCCAGAAGCAACATCGAAAAGAAGAAACCGTAGTGAAGCGGGAACGGAACGGCGCCCCCCGAGCCCAAGAACTTATACCACGCCCAGAAGGCCAAAGCCTTGAGAAGATTCATGACCAAGAGTTCGGAAACCAAGGCAATCGTCGCAATCTCGTTCGGCGAGGGGATATCCGACTGCTCCAAGATCCGTTTTTGGTAATAACGATTGGTGAAATAAAGGCCCACGCAAAGCCCAACATCAAGAACGGCGCTCAAGGCTAAGACGGTCGGCTTGCCCCACGAGGAGGCCGCACCAAAACTGTAATCAATCCAATCGGTCAAATAGAAAATAAGAGCCACCGCTACGAAGATCACGGCTAAGGCCGCATAAAAGAAATAGGGCTTCCGCAAGGCAGAACGGAAACGGCGGGTTATTTTCTCGAGAGCCCAAGGCAGAATGCCAAGGATGATGTAAACGAAAGTGATAAGGAAGTTGTATTCGCCTTGGCTATACGTGAAAGCAGGGATCAGATCCGCGCAGGCGCCGACGATCGCCCCATAAAGCGGCCCGAGGGCAAGCGAAGTGTAGATGACCAAAGCCGGGGTAAGCGAAAAGCGCAGGAAATAGAACATCCCCATCGGAATGGTCTTCGCGACGAACGTCGAAACGACGGCGAGGGCCAAAAGCATGGCGCTGAAGGTGATTTTTTGGGTCGGGCTCAGCGCTTTATTCATAAGTGAAGCTCCTCTTCGACATAGCTTTTCGCGACGCCGGCAAAAGCTAAGGAGCCGGTGATCAGAATGAGATCATCCGGATATTTGACGAGGAAGGATGAAATGACTTCCTTGTAATCCGGAGCGAAGGAATAGTCGCCTTCATAAAGGAAATAATCCTCTTCTTTCCGAGCCCGTTCGGCATCGAACGTCGTGAGAACGATCTCAGCGACATCCCGGTCGATCCGGGGAAGTTCCACCGCGATGTTCTTATCTTGGAAGGAAGCAAAAACGACATGAATCGGCTTCCCGGCGGCAATCGGGACAATCGAGGTCATGAGGGCTTCGACCGCCTCGGGGTTATGCGCCCCATCGATGATGATGTTGTGATGGCGTTCCATCCGGCAAGGAAGCGGCGTCGACATGAGGCCATGCCGGATCGCGTCTTCGCTGACGGGGAAGCGCGATTGAAGAATCTTGGTGGCTTCAAGGGCCATCGACGCATTGGAAAGCTGATAACGGGCCGGGGTCAGAATCTCGAGATCCCGATAGGGTTGGTATTCAAAACGGAAATACGGCGCTTCGTAGACTTCATTATGATAATCATCGACTTGGTAATAGAGCGATTTGCTCCGGCGCGCGAGATCCTTGAGAACCGTTTCGGCCGATTCTTCGAGCTTCCCGACCAAGACCGGGGCCTCATGGGTGATGATGCCACCTTTATTGAGGGCGATCTCGCTCACGGTCCGTCCTAGGAAAGCAGTGTGTTCCAAAGAGACGGTCGTGATGATACTTAAGGCTGGGACATCCCCAGCGAGGGTGGTGCTATCGGTCGCTCCGCCCATGCCGCATTCGATGATCGCGATATCCGGTTTGACTTCGTTGAAATAAGCGAAGGCGATATAGGTCTCAATCTCGAAAGACGAGAGGTTGCTGGCTTTAATTTCGGCTTCTTTGGCGCTGAAAATCCTTGCAAAATCCACGTCCTTTATCGTTTCGTCATTCACGAGCATCATCTCGTTCGGCTTATGAAGATAGGGCTTCGAGAAGAGGGCGGTCTTGTAGCCAGCCGCCTTATAGATTTCATAAAGATACTTCGCGGTCGAGCCCTTGCCATTGCTGCCGGTGATATGAACGAAAGGAACGGCTAGTGAAAGGTGGATCTTACTCACAAACCGATCCCAATCCTCTCTTTCGTAACGGGACATCGTCATATCCCGCTCTTTGAGATAATCCATCACGCCTTGGTAATCCATCTCACTCACCCTCCTCGCCATGCCGAATGTCCGTCATCTTCCGTGAAAGGTCGCGGTCTTTGATCGCCGCTCGCTTGTCGTGAAGCTGTTTTCCTTTGGCTAAGGCTATTTCCACTTTAGCATATCCATGCGACAAGAACACTTTGGTGGGGACGCAGGTCGAGCCCGAGCCCTTGAGGTTATTGGCCAGACGATGAAGTTCTTTCTTCGTCAAAAGAAGTTTTCGGTCCCGCAGATGGTCGACATTGAAGATATTGCCTTCTTTATAGGCGGCGATATGCATATTGGCGATGAACGCTTCGCCATTTTTCACATAAACATAGGCATCGGTGATGCCGGCGTTCCTCGCCCGGAGCGATTTGATTTCGGTGCCGGTCAAAACGAGACCGGCGGTCATGAAGTCCGAAAGAAAATACTCATAATGAGCCTTGCAGTTCTCCAAAAGGGTTGAGCTATCTTTCTTTCGTGACATTATTCGCGTGTTCCTTGCGCCTAGTGATTATAGCGCGCGTACGCGTAAACTCTCTACGCCTTTGTGATCGTGAGCGATGCTTTATAACTCGTCTTGTCGTCCGAAGTGACCGCCTTGATCCCGTTCACGCGGATCTCATAGCCGAATTTCTTTCCATTATTGAAAAGCGGGACGCCGCTTGGGGTCGAGCTAGACGCTTCCGAGGACGTTGTTGAAGCGTCGTGGTTCTCAAAGAAGGAAGTAAACTTATCCATCGTGAAGGTGCTCCGCTCGTCCTCAGGCTCAAAAAGAGTCCCATTGTTCGCGTAGAAATATTCATCCTGATATTTCGTCGCATAGTCGAGGTTCGAGAACGTCAGGGTTCCATTCGCTTCAAGCAGATGATTGAGCCGATAACCATCTTTGCTCGAGCGATCGGGGCTATTGGAGGCACCGACACGATAATACGACGAGGTGGTCGAACTCTTGATCGTGTCTTTAAAGGTCGTCATGTCCACCGAATAATCAAAGCTCTTATTTTGGTAATGGGCGATCCGGGCATCGACGTGGCTGATCTTGATGCCAGGAATGAAGAAACCTTGCGGATACTTAAACGCAGATGCGTATTTCGTTTTGGCATCGAGGGCATTGAGGCCATCCGGGGTATAAAGCTCCACCACCAAATATTCATCAAAGGCAGTGCCGTTATAGGTGGACCCGGCGGCCGGGATAAGAAGGCAATCCCCGGCAAGTTGGCTCTCGTTAAGCTCAATAGTCAAAGGGAAGGAAAGATCGGAAGTGACGACATAAGGCTTGCTCCAGCCCAAGGCGAACTTGCTCCAGGCATCATGATCGAGGATGTTGAGATCCATCATGTTGAGCCCGCCGGTCGGCATGTAATATTTGTAATTCGGGTTGGTGTAATCCGCCTGATTCGGGGTATAGGAATAATAGTCATCGAGCCCTAAAAGGTGGCCCGTCTCATGAATATAGGTATGGGCGTCCACGCTGATATCCGCCTCCGAAGAAGCCCGCTCACTAACGCCCCGGTAAAGGAAGTCATACGATGCCCAGGTGAAGGAGCGCCCGACAGGCGAGTCCACATTCGGATGGGCGGAAGAGTCCCGAGCGGTGTAAGCCCAGTAGCCTTCCCGTTCGGCCAGATCGGTTAATCCTTTATCGCTGCTCACGAGGTAATCCGGGCAGGCATAAATGAGGTAAACCGCATCAATCAGGCCATTCCCATCGGCATCGAAATCCTTGCAAGAGTCCCCTGTTTTCGTTTTGTAGGCGTTCACGGCGCTCGCTAATAGGCTCGAGACCGCGCTCTTCGAGGAATTGATGTCGGTGCTCTTCGTGAGGAAGGAGGCTGCGCTTACGCCCGTCTCGAATGGCGAAGCGATCGTGAACGAAAGATGGAGTTTCGAAAAGGAACTCTTCTCGTAGAAGCTCGAGACCGACTCCCAATAATGGGTCTCTGCGCTCTTCCCATTGAAGGCGGCGTCAAGATCTTGGAGCCGGCTATTTTTATCCCAAGCGTAATCCGTGAAGCCAACGGGAATGACAAGCCCCTTCACGTTCCCCACCGAAAGGATCGAATCCGAGGCGCCCCCCTGGCTTTGGGCAAAGAAATCATGATAAGTGATCGCGGAAACGTCTTTTTGAGTCGGGGGCGTTCCTTCAAGATAAGAATAGGAACCATGGACGGTGACTCCAATCGAACAGGCGGAAAGAAAAAGAAGGGCAAAGCCACCTTGAAGAAGGCGCTGCCAGCCCTTTTGTTTTTGCATGCATGAGACTCTCACGCAAGAATTATAAACGATTTCTTAGAAAACTAAGCGACGACGTAATAGTAAATCGAAGCGAACATCAAGATCGTGCCCAAGAGAACGAAGACGTGGAAAACGGTGTGCCACCAGGGCGAATGCTTTTTGCCCACGCCATAGAGGACCGCGCCGACCGTATAAGAGATACCCCCTAATAAGAGGAGCAAAACGCCAGGATAGAATCCGCCCATCGACTGGGAGAGAGGATACATCGAAATCACGATGATCCAGCCCATCAAGATGTAATCGATCATTGAGAAAATAGCAAACTTCTTGAGGTCACAGCTATTGAGGACGATGCCGACGATCCCGAGAGCGATGCAACTGCCGAAGATACCCCAGCACCACCCTTGCGAATATTCTTGAAGACTGATCAAAGAATACGGCGCATAGGTTCCCATGATGAGGACGAAGACCATATCGTGGTCCATGACCCGGAGCACCTTTTTGCCGGTGTTCTTATGAAGGCCATGGTAAAGGCAGCTGAAGGTATAGAGGCAAAGAAGAGCGAAAACGAAAATCGAGCAACCGACGATCGACCAAGCATCGCCAGTCTTGGCGGCTTTAATAAGAAGGAACGGCCCGAAAATCAGGGTCAACACGGTGCCGAGACCATGGGTAGCCGAGTTCCAAAATTCCTGGGTGGCGGTGTAGTTGGGGAGTTCAATATCTTTTGCTTTCATACGGTTAAAGCATAAGCAAGCAAAAGGCCAAAAGCAAGACATTTGGTTTTCAAAACTAGATGAAAGCCATTTCTTCGGCCATCAGCCGATAAAATAACGTATCAGACACCGATCTTTTTCAGGAATTCGTGAACCGTCAAACGATACTCCTCGGGGTGGAGTTGGAAACTCTTCGCGTGCTCGGCGCCCTCAAAGAAATGGACTTCGCTATAACCTGCTGTCGCTTTCGAGAGCCGAACGGAATGGGACTTATCGATGAAGGTGTCGCTATCGCCATGCATGAAGCAAAGGGGAACTTCATTATCCTTAATCGCCTCGATCGGCTTCACCTTGCAGAAGTCGTAGCCATAACAAAGGCGGCAGACTTTACCTGAAAGCGGGACAAGCCAGCCTGGCAAATGATAATGGATCTTGAGCTGATGCTTCAGGACGTCATCGAGTTCGGCGTAAGGGCAATCCACCACTGCAAAGGTTAATTTCGGATGGTACTCGAGCACCATCAAGGAGATGGCCGCGCCCATGCTTTCGCCATGAAGACCCAGGATGATATCCGCGCCAAAACGCTGATACATATAATGGATTATTGCCAGCAGATCCCGTCCCTCTTTGAGGCCCATCGTGCAGACGTTCTTCGCGTTCGCTCCGTGTCCGCGGTCATCGTAGATCAGGACGTTATAACCTTCTTTATAGAAGAGATCCAAATACTTGAGCGAGCCATAACGGGTATAGGTGTTGCCATGGGTGATGATCACGTATTTCTTAGAAGGCACCGCATTCGGAACATAAGTGCCGTGGAGCAGATAGCCATCAAAGGAAGGAATCGCGACTTCTTCTTTCGCGTAGCTCTCGTAATCAAAGACCAGGTTCTTTTCCTTTTCGATCTCCCAGGTTTCTTGCATCCCATAAAGATGGGGATAGGCGACGAGATGGGCGCAATAGACGAGCAAAAGGAAAAAGACGAGCAACAAAAACAAGAGAACCGAAAAAGCAATCACCCAATAAATCCACATGAATGTTAATGCTCCTTAAGTCTTTTCGCGCTTTTTATTGTAGTGAGAATAGCCGATAAATCTAGTCTTTTATCGTTGATGTTGCTTTTATTTTTCGAAGCCTTAGACTTGACGCCAAGGCTAAAAATCATGGTCACATTACTTCGCCGTCTCTTTATTAAGGATTATCAAAACGTCAGCGATGAATCCGTTCGGGTCAAACACGGAAAGGTCGCTGCGATTTTCGGCATCATCTCGAACCTCATCCTCGTCGCGATGAAACTCACCGCGGCCTTCTTGATCGCCGCCAGCGCTTTCTCCGCCTCGGATGGAAGCAAAGCCTATATGTCGTTCTTGCCGATGGCCCTCGTCGCCGATGCAATCAACAACTTATCGGATATGGCCTCGTCGCTTGTCACCCTCGTCGGATTCAAGATCTCGGCGAAGCCAGCCGACAAGGAGCATCCTTTCGGCCACGAACGGATCGAATATATCGCGGGCTTGGTTGTCTCAACAATCGTCCTTGTCCTTGCGGTTGAGCTTTTCCGAGATTCCTTGGATAAGATCATCGCTCATGAAACGGTCGATTACGATATCGCCGCGATCATCGTGTTGGGTCTTTCGGTTTTGATCAAACTGGGCCAGTCCTACGTGAACTTTGGAATGGGCAAAGCGATCGCGAGCGAAGCCCTCAAGGCCACCGCTCTCGATTCCTTGACCGATGCGATTGCCACTTTTGCGATCACGGTCTCAGCCATCCTTTCGTTAAAGTCCTTAGGATTAGGCTGGAACTTCCTCGATGGCTATATGGGCATCGTCGTTTCGCTCTTCGTCGCCTATAGCGGAATCAAGATGATCAAAGAGACCGCCGATCCTCTCATTGGCGAAAAAGGCAACGTCGAGTTTATCGACGCCTTGGTTAAAGATGTGAAATCGAAGCCGGGGATCCTCGGGGTCCACGATGTTCTTTGCCATTCCTATGGGCCGACCAAATACTTTGTCTCGCTCCACGCCGAGGTGAACCAGGCGATGCGGATGGAGGATGCCCACGACCTCATCGACGATGTCGAGCGCGAAATCAAACATAAGTACCATTGCGACATCACGATCCACATGGATCCGGTTGCGGTTGGCGATAAGCTCACCGATGAGCTCAAAGATGAAGTTGGCCAGGTTTTGCAGGGGATTTCACCGGATCTGAAGTTCCATGATTTCCGGATTGTCTCCGGTCCGACTCACGTGAATGTGATCTTCGATGTCTTGCTCCCCTACGATGAAAAAGTGTCCCAGGATCTCATCATGAAGACCCTCGAGGAACACTTTAAAGATCAAACTCCTCGCCGTTATTTCGTCGTGACGTTCGACCGACCTTATTGAGCTTTGAGCGAATAGTGAATCGTCTTGCCCACCGCTTTCTCAACGATGTAGTTTTTCTTCTTGTAGACGCTGAGCGAGCGAAGGACGGTGCGGCTCGAGACTTCGGCGAGGGCCGCTAAGTCATAAACGCTCGCGCCATAGGGAAGGAAGACCGTCCCATCGACCAAGAAGCCCAATAAAGGCTCTTCGATTTTGCCTTCATAGGCCTTTTTGAGATCATAGACTTTTTGCTTCTGGCGCCGTAAGGCATAGATCCGCTCATCGTAAGCGTGCGAAAGGATGTCGAGGAAGGCGTTGCAGAAGGTCGTGAGGTCGCTCCGGTTCCTCGGCGCGACGCTGAGCCGGAAGCTCTTGATGAGCGAGGAGAGCGAGCCCTCTTCGCATTGGGAGAGATAGAAGGCGAAATAGGGCGAAATGGCCTTATGGATGTAATAGCTATCGATGTAGCGGAGAGTCCGATTGTTCCCGGAATTGAACGGATGGGCGTACTCAAAGAAGAAGTCAAAGAGGGCCAGCCGGACAAACGGGTTGAGCGAATCGATCGAAAGAATCGATAAAGCTTCTTTAAGCGCGTATTTGATCTCGGCCGGATCGGCGATGAAAGCCAGCCGCTCATCGTTCTCTTCGTGCGGCTTCATCCGGAAAAGGGCGGTATCGGGCCGCTCGACTTTATTGAGCGAAATGCGCATCAAGAAATCATAAAGACGACGAATATCCTCGAGTTCTTTCAAGGGGAATTCGACCCCATCATCAATCAAAAGATAGCCCGAAGACAGAGCCCCCGCTTCTCCCAAGCCTCCATGGAAGATGTGGATCGCCTCAAAGACTTCTTTCTCGTTGGTTGGGATGCCATCGATCCGAAGGGAAGAAAGGACTTCTTGAATCAAGCCGCTCTCACGCGCCCAGACCATCTCAAGCGAAGAAAAAGAGGACAGGATCGCATTGAGTTCGGCATTCTTGGCCATCAAGTCATTGACGAGAAGGTTCTGGCACGAATCCTGATAATAGAAGCAGGGATAATCCCCGATCTTGAGCTGGAAGTGAAGCGTGTGCGGATCTTTTAAGGCTTGGACGTAATGTTTTTCGAAAGCCCGAGGCGAAAGCATTTTGGCTTTCGTGTAGGTCGAAACGAACTGGGCGGAGTATTTGCGTTTCATTAGCATCATTATACTGATTTGTCCTAGAAAACGGCGAAAAATCGTGACAAGGCAAAAGGGGAAGCATCTCCCTTTCTCTCTTTTTCCTCGCGTGCTATAGTTAGGATGTTCAAGGAGAAAAAACACCATGGAAGAAGT
>DAIQMS010000032.1:0-14957 GCA_036788815.1 Bacillota bacterium | reverse complement strand
TCAGCGAAAGGGGCTTTCATCACGAAGGAAGAACGGCTCAGGCGCCTTCGACGGTGTCGTTAGCGTGCGCGGTGATGTAGTTCTGCCACGTCGTGGCGAAGAAATTCGAATAGTCGGTTCCGATATTCACGAGTTTGGCATTCAAGGTGATCTTGATCGTGAGAACCTTCACCAAACTGAAGGTGACGTTTAAGGTATCGAGATAGCCATCGAGCGTTCCGTCGGTCGAATCCTTATCGGTCCCGCTGATGGTCACCACCAGGTCTTTAAGCGAGCTGTCGTTCGCCAAGACACCGGTATCCAAGGTGAGATCCCACTTCGGAGTCGTCGTGCTGGCGGTGTAGACGAAGTTCTTCAAGACGTCCTCGAACTTGATCAAAGCCGTGCTGCTCGAAGAAGAAGTGTCGATTTGAGACTGGATGCTCGGCGAAGCTTCAAGCACATCGGCAAGAAGGTAATGAAGGATGTTCGAAACGAAATAAGTGTCCTTCACTTTGATGTCCTGCGTCTCGTCGCGCTTAGTTCCGTCATAGTCATCGTGCCCATGGATGTAGCAATAGCCCGTCTGATAATAGAAGACGACATTTCGAGTTCCGCCAAAGCTGCAAAGCAGGTTGTCATAATGGCTTCCGTTAACCCCGATAATGAGCGGGATATCATTGATATAGCCCACCACTTTGACCGTGGCGCCATCAACGGAGATATAGAAATCCAAAGTCGGTTCAACGCCCAGCAAGCTTCCGATGTAGACACCGGCGGTCGCCGTGATATGGAAGTAATTGAGTTCGCTGGTCGTGATGCCGAATTGCATCAAGACGGCGATCTGGCTGAAATCGAGATAAGTCACATTATCCGGCAAGGTGGCCAAAGCATTCGCATCGTAATCGCTTAAGGCGATGGTGGCATTGATCAGTTTGCCCGAGATCGCGAAGTCCGTGAGCGAAACCGACTTTACTTTCGATGCCGTATCAAGGGCGATGACGATCGAGACGTTGGTCGTCGAACCCAGCAATTTCTTGTCGAGTTCGAGTTCGATCGAATCGGAATAGACGTTGAGTTTGGTCAGCACTTTGTTCCGGAGAAGCGTTTCATAGTCTTTCGCCATGATCTCGCCGACGACGGTGTTAGCCATGGTCTCGGTGAGTGCATCAAGGAACTTGGTGTAACGGGCATCGGTCGACTTCATCAATTTCTGGACGAGGGCGATGATGTCATTGAGGGTGCTGATCGTGAACTTGCCATTGAGGTAGTCCTGATAATTCGAAGCGCTCGAGGTATAGCGGAAAAGCATCTTATCGACGCCGCGGACATCGATGGCCACACGATGGGTCTGATAATCCGCGCCGGCTTTGACCTGGGTGATATCAATCGTGCCCGTGCCGCTCTTGCCTTTCGGATCAACGGTGAGATCTTGGTTCGCATCGAATTCGGTCGAGCCATCGAAACTCACGCCATCCGTGGTTGCTTTTTGCGTGGTCGAATCATAACCCATAACCGAGCCTTTGATCGTCGCTCCAGCCTTGATATCCTGGCTAAGGGCGTAGAACTGATCATAGATGTTCGGGAGTTTGTCGAGGGTCTGATAGTTCTCCGGAGTGACGCTCGGAGCGGTATAAGAGGTTAAAGCGAACTTGGCGTTCATCTCATAATCGCTCATCTCAATCGAAAAAACCTCAATCGAAGCGAGCGAGGAAGCGCTCGCGTTGCCATCAAGAGTGACAACAATCTTCGAATCCGCGCCTAAGCCCAGATCCTTAAGATGGACGGTGGCGATGATTTGGTTATTCGCCGTCTTGAAATCATCGAGCATGTTCACCACGGCTTCATATTGGCCTTTGGCCAGAGCTTTCATGACCGTCGAGTCGGTGACGAACGAGAAAAGCGTTGTGGCGCTCGAAAGGTCTTTCGCCGGGATGTCTTTCTTGATTTTCGCGATCAAGTTTTCGGCAACCGAGGTGGTCATCTTGAGATTGAGCGCATCGTTATAGGAAGCGTAGACGGTTCCGTCTTTCGTTCCATCCGTGGCGGTCGTACCGACATAGGCGGCAGCGAGAGACTGATTCGTGATCTTTTCGGAAGCAAGAGAAACAAAATTGCTGGCTAAAGTCGATTCATTCGGGGCTTTGAGACTCAAGGATCCGCCATAGAGCGAACTCTGAACGTTCAAATTGGCGCTCCCAGCGATCTGAGCGACTTCATAGGTATTCGCGACACCCGATTCGGTCTTCGTCTTCGTCATATCGATGTCCATCGAGATGCCAAAGGACGGCTTCATCACCAGATCCGCGACCTTCTGGATCATCGTCCAGGAATTGTAGATATCCAAATAGGAATCCTTATCGGTCGGAATGAAATCCGCCGTGTTGAGGCTGGCGTTCAAATCGGTGGTCGCCGAGAAAGTCAAGGTGACGCCATTGAAGACAAGGCCCGTGGCCGAAACACCCGTGAGGTTATAGTCTTTATCGCTCGTCATCGTGATGATCTGCGTCTTGGCATCATCGAGCGGAAGGGTGTAAACGTAGCCGGTCTCCGCGCTGCCGGACGAAGTGAGATTATTCAAAAGAGATGAGGCTTTTGAAGTATCGATCGAGCCCAAATCGAAGGTTCCGATGCCCGCCGCTTCGCCTAAGTCATAAATATTGTCGAAGAGATTGTCGATCGTCTCGCTGGTGGTCTTGTATTTAAGGCCTAAGGCCGAGAGATAAACATTGGAGTCGGCATAAAAAATATTGATATCCTTACTGACCGCGTTATTCAAAACGACCGTGGTATCAAGATTGAAACTGATGTCGGGCCAACCATTCATGACTAATTGGAGGCTCGTGTCTTTGAGCGAGATCGTGGTCGGATTCGCCGTGTCTTTCGAATTCGGAATCGAGGCGGTGAAACTATCGACCGTGGCGCTCAAACCTTTCATCGCCATGAGTTGCGAGGTGAAATGCTGAGCCGGGGTCATCGTATCTTCTTCATCCGAATTGATTGAAGCGGTCGGATCATCGCCATTGGTGCCGAGCGTGCTCTTTTTGCTCGGGATCAAGAAGTAGGCGGTCGCAGCCGTCACGCCAAAGAGCCCGACGAAAAGAAGCGAGTAATTCAGGATTCTCTTGCGTCTCGCCTTCTTGGCGGACGAATTAGCGATGTTGTTTTCTTTTTTCATAATTTTTCTCCCCTATTCCATTAATCTTGACTGTAAGTAATCGGCGTCATCAGTTCGGGGATCGTGTAATCCCCATCGGTTTGGTAGGTCGTGGTCAAGGTGCCCTCAACGTAGCTACCCACCGCCGCGCTCACCGCGGCCCAGTAGTATTCATGGCTCGTCATG
Organism: Bacillota bacterium; assembly: GCA_036788815.1. Classification (GTDB taxonomy): domain Bacteria; phylum Bacillota_I; class Bacilli_A; order RFN20; family CAG-826; genus UBA4951. Next base: position 11,635 of record DAIQMS010000032.1, on the reverse strand, counting down.
CTGATCGGATTGAGATCTTTATCAAGCTCAAACGTCAGATGCACGTATTTGAAGCTTGGCTTGCTGGCGAGGGATGAGATCGTTTTCATCTGTTTGACGTAATTGACGACCGCATAGACCTTATTGAGCTCAAGCTCCAGAGTGTAGCCCCCGCTGTCGTTCTGCTTGAACGAGGTGGGAACGCCACTCGTTGCGGTCGTGTCGAGATACGTTGTCTTGGATGAAATGATATAGATGCAAGGATTATCAAGGTCGCGCCCCATCGCTTCGGCATAATCCGCAAGCGAATAGTCCGTCGTTTTGCTGAAGGACGAAGGAACTTCAACGTTGCCTTTTTCTACCGTGCCTTCGTGGCGGGTCACCGTATCGCCTTCCTGATACATCCGATCGGCGAGATTCACCGCGCTCGAGAGAGATAAGGATTCCTCAAAGTACTTGCTGCCATTTTTGATGACGGTCGAACGAATCTCCTGATTGACGGCAATCCCCATGGCCACCGCTTTGCCAACGCCCTTTCCTTGAGCGAAACAATGATCGTGGGCGGCATAAAGCTGAAGGGCGATGTTCGCTGCTTGATAAGGCTTCTTACTGAAGGCGCTCAGATAATCGCCTCCGGCTTTTTTAATCGAAGCATAGGTTTTCAAAAGAGTGGAATTGTCATCGGCCAAGGTCGTGGTATTGAGCGTCCCATAATCGGTCGTCTCGCCGCCAGCCAATTGGCTATGCAAAAAGAAACCGGCGCCCAGGCCGAGGCCAATCGCCGTGACCGAAATGATCGCGAGCGAAATTATGGTGCTCTTCTTCGAAGGTTTGCGAGCGGCCTTTGCGGCGCTGGCATCCTGTGCGGTTTCTTGAATTGCTGCTTCTGACATATTTTTCCTGGTTTTTTCAAGCCAGTGTAATGATAGTCGCTGCTTTTTTAATTTGTCCCTCTTGCTCGCGTACGCGAAAATAGAAGGCTCTCTACGAATCGGAGAATAAACATTTATTTCGATAACAACTAATCAATTAAGTTCCCTTTTAGAAGGATTCTCGAGTAAAGAATCTTGCAAAGAGAACGAAAAAACCTACAATAGACGGCATGGAAGAACTCAATTCGATCGTCGCTGAAAATCTTACGACGCTCCGGAAAAGTAAGCATCTGACCCAGCAAGAATTGGCTGAAGCCATCGGCTATAGCGATAAGAGTATTTCGAAATGGGAATTAGGTAAGGCTATCCCGACCGTTGATATTTTGAAACGTTTCGCCGATTTCTACGGCGTCAGCGTGGATGCTCTTATAACGAAAGGGTCCGGGGAAGCCAAAATCGCCGAAACCACCAACGATAAATACCGCGGAAACCAAATCATCATCGTCGCTATGGCGGCCTGTTTTGTCTGGTTCACCACCGCCGCGATCTACGCGAACTCCGTCATTCAGAATAAGGACCTTAATACCATTTGGATCGTCTTCATATGGGCCATCCCGACCACCTTCCTTGTCCTTTCGACTTTGGCTCGCTTCTTCTGGAAGAGATGTCTCATTCTTTGGATTTTCTCATCCCTCTTTGTTTGGACGATCTTCCTTGCCTTCTTTTTGATGTATTACTTCATTATCGTCCCTCATCAGAATCTCTGGTTCATCTTCATGGCAGCCGTTCCGATCCAAGTCATGATCATCCTCTTCGCCAAGCTCAAGTAAAAAGAAAAGGGTTCTGCCAGCAATATCGCCAGCAAAACCCCTTTTATTTATCCCAAATAAGCTTTAGAAGACGCCTAAGTAATAGTTTTTCTTGCCGCGCCGGACGATAAGGTACTTGCCATAAAGAGCGCTATCTTTGCCATAGACCTTCGCGGGATCCGTCGCTTTCTCGCCGTTGATCGAAACGCTGTTCTGCTCGATGAAGGTGCGAGCCTGAGTCTTGCTCTGGGCCGCCCCGACGAGAACGAGAAGATCAACGAGACTCTTCGGAGCATCAAGCGGGAACTTGAGCGAGCCCAATAACTCGACGATTTCTTCTTCCTTCAGATGGGCAACGTCGCCGCTGAAGAGTGCCGCTGACATTGAGATGGCCTCGTCGGCCGCGTCCTTGCCATGGATTTCCGAAACGACTTCGTAGGCCAACTTCTTCTGGGCAATCCGCTCACCCGGATGAGCGATGTGCTCGCGGGCGATGTCTTCGATTTCGTCCTTGGAGAGGAAGGTCAAAACTTTGAGGTATTTGACGGCATCCTCATCGGTTCCGTTGATGAAGTATTGATAGAGCTGATACGGCGAGGTGAGCTTCGGATCCAGGAAGAGGGCCCCCTGCTCCGATTTGCCGAATTTCTTGCCATCGCTCCGAAGGAGAAGATGCGCGGTCATGACTTCGCAAGGCGCGTTGTCGCCTTCGAGTTTGCGAATGAGCTCCAAGCCGGAAGTGAGATTGCCCCACTGATCATTGCCACCGATTTGAATCTTGCAGCCATATTTCCGGTACAAGGTCAGGAAATCAATCGACTGGAGAATCTGATAGGAGAACTCCGTGAAGGAGATGCCCGCCTCAAGACGCGAGGCGACGATCTCTTTCGAGAGCATGTAGTTGATGGAGAAAAACTTGCCATAGTCCCGAAGGAAATCCAAGGTCGTCATCGGCCCGAGCCAATCGTAGTTATTGACGATCATGCCTTTTTCCGGATCCGAAAGATCAAGGAAGCGTTCAAGCTGAGCCTTAATGCTGGCCGTGTTGGCGCGGAGGGTATCCTCATTCTGAAGATTCCGCTCCTTGCTTTTCCCCGAAGGATCGCCGATCATGCCGGTTCCCCCGCCGACGACCGCGATAATCCGGTGACCGGCTCTTTGAAGCCGCATCAAGGTCGAGATCATCACGAAGTTGCCTAAGTGCATCGAAGCGGCCGAAGGATCGAAGCCGCAATAAATCGTTTGTTTCTCCGAAAGGAGTTTTCGGACGTTATCCTCATTCGAATATTGCTCGATAAGCCCCCGGTAATTCAGATCGTCAATCACGTTTTCCATAATTCGTGCTCCTGATTCCGTAAGGTATTCTACCTTAATTGCCGAAAAAGGGGGACAAAAGAAGGCGAAAACAAGAAAAGGATGGGCCTTTCGACCCATCCTCTTAAGACTGGAAACGGCAAGACGATCAATACATGTCGTCCATGCCACCGCCCATGGCTGGGGCAGCAGCAGCCGGCTTCTCTTCCTTGATCTCCGTGACCGCGGCTTCCGTGGTAACGAAGAGGGCGGAGATGCTCGAGGCGTTCAAGATGGCGCTGCGGGTGACCTTGGTCGGATCCACAATGCCTTCTTTGATCATATCAACCCAGACGCCGTTCTCGGCATCGAAGCCGAAACCATCTTTCTGAGCCTTCTGTTTCTCGACGATCTCTTCGGCGTCATAGCCAGAGTTATCGGCGATCTGCTTGAGCGGATCGAAGAGCGAATCCATAACGGCATCGATGCCTTTCTGGATATCGGGGTTCTTGTCCTTGAGCGTATCTTTGAGCTCACCATAGACTTCGGCGAGGGCGGCACCGCCGCCGACGACGATGCCTTCAGCGACCGCCGCTTTGGTGGCGTTGAGCGCATCTTCAATCCGAAGCTTCTTGTCTTTCATCTCGCTCTCGGTCTGAGCGCCGACTTTCAGAACAGCGACGCCATTCGAGAGTTTGGCAATCCGTTTGGAGATGCCTTTCTTATCGTATTCCGAAGTCGCGGTCTTATATTGGGCCTCGAGTTCATCAATCCGATCAGCGAGGTCTTTCTTCGAGCCTTCGCCGCCGACGATGGTCGTGGTGTCTTTCTTGACCGTAACCTTCTTGGCTTGGCCGAGATCCTGGATTGTGACGTCTTTGAGCGCCATTCCAAGGTCTTTGCTATAGAACTTCGCGCCGGTCAGGATCGCGATATCCTGGAGGGCAGCCTTCTGGGCATCGCCGAACTCCGGGGCCTTGGTGGCCACGACGTTGAAGGTGCCGCGAAGCTTATTGACAATGAGAGTCGAGACGACATCGCTATCCATATCATCCGCGATGATGAGTAACGGCTTATGCGAATCGACGACGCTTTGAAGAAGCGGGACGATATCGTTGATGTTGCTGACTTTCATATCGGTGACGAGGACATACGCATCTTCAAGTTCCGCCACCATCTTCTCACGATCGGTCACCATGTAGGGCGAGAGATAGCCTTTGTCATATTCCAGACCTTGGCTGACCACGAGTTCGTCTTCCGAAGTCTTGGATTCATCGACGGTGATCACGCCGGATTTGCCGACTTTGTCCATCGCCTGAGCGATGAGCTTGCCCGTGGCTTCATCATGCGAGGAGATCGTGGCAATCGCCTCGATATCCTCATTGGTGACGACCGGTTTGCTCTTTTTGAGAAGTTGCTCGGCAACGGCTTTGCCGGCTCTTTCGATGCCGACGCGGACGAAGACCGGATTGGCGCCTTTTTCAACCGCGTTGATTCCGCGGTGGATCATGGCTTGGGCGAGCACCGTCGCGGTGGTCGTGCCATCGCCGGCTTTCTCGTTGGTCTGATTGGCGACTTCGTAAACGAGCTTAGCACCCATATTCTGGAAGCTGTTCTTGAGTTCGATCTCACGGGCGATGGTGACGCCATCCTCGCAGATCTCGGGGCTGCCATAGCCCTTATCGAGCGCGACGTTGCGGCCCTTCGGCCCTAAGGTCACCTTGACGGTATTGGCCAAGGTATCGACGCCCTCGAGCATTTGATCCCGAGCGGTTTTGCCGAATTTAATGTCTTTTGCCATTGTGATTACTCCTTAATGATTCTTCATTACTTATCTTCGACGATCGCAAGGATATCTTCCGCTTTGATGAGAAGGTATTTGTGATCGCCTTCCTCATAATCGGTGCCGCTATACTCGCGGTAGATGACCTTGTCGCCGACTTTGACGCCATCGATCTTGACGATAACGCCCTTGTCATTGGCTTTGCCCGGGCCCAGCGCGACGACGGTCGCGACATTTCCGGTCTTCTTCGGATCGCTCGCTAAGACGATCGAACCGATCTTCTTCTCAGCGGGAACTTTTTCGATGAGCAGATAATCTTGTAACGGCTTCACCATAATTCTTTTTTCCTCCCCTGATTGGGTTACGCCTTGTATCTTAGCCGAATATTTGGCACTGTCAAGACCTGAGTGCTAAATTTTTTTAGAATCCAAGGAAACATCCCCTTTTAAAAGTGGAATAAAATCGCTTATTGCCGATATAAAAAGCGAAGTCAAACCTTAAAATCAAAAAGGAAGATGAGCAATCAAATAGGCGCGGAAATAAGGCGTCCACCAGGCGCGATAGCCCGCACGATAAGGATGGACTCCATCATGCATCCAATAAGAATAATGGGCTTGGCCCAAAACGTTGAATTCCGGATTGGAAAAGAGATCGATCACGCCAAAGCCCCGTTTTTGGGCGATGCGGCGAAGGCCCTCGACCATCTGAGCATACGTTTTGCCATTCATATCCTCGTAATGGGCTCCCGTGTAAAAGAAGAGAGGGCACCCATAAGAACGTTCTTCCAAAGTGGCGATCGCCTCAATCGCCCCATAACTCGTTTCGGGATTCTCGTTCGCCAAGGGCGTCCCGAGTTTGCTCAGATCCCAACCGTCATTGGTCGAAAGCTGGACGATAATCGCGTCGAGCTTCTCCTCGGCGTGTTCTCGAATAAACCTTTGGAAACGGCTGAGGTAAGAGAGATCGCTCGAGTGTTCTTGCCGAAGGGTCGTTCCGGAAATCGCCTCTTTATAGAGGATGATTCCGTCCTCCTTTTCGAGGAAATCGCCTACCGCTTCCTCGTGGCTTTGAAGTCCAAGGGTCACGGACGAGCCAAGGAAAAGAATCCGTTTGCCCTTCAAGGGCGAATTCGGAAAGACAGGGGCGTTTTCTTTGCTCCAAAAAGAATCGTTTGGCGGAGTCTTTTCGAAAAAGGAAGAAGGATGGTTAAGCTCGGGATAAAGATTCACGCGCTTTATTTTAGCAAAAAGAAAGGCCCAGGGAATCCCTAAGCCTTGAAGATCGAAGCGAAGCTTACTTCACGCAGGTCGAATTGCGTTCGACGAGATGGGCGTCGAACTTGTAACTCTTTTCGACCAAATCGCGATTGATGAGATCGATCAGCATGTACATCGCGCGTTTGCCGACTTCCGACATATCGATCTGCATCGAGGTGAGGGTCGGACGAACGATGTTGGCGTACTTGGTGCCAACGAGCGAAAGGACTTCGACATCCTCCGGCACTTTGAGTCCGGCATCCGTCGCCGCGTTTTCAATGGCGGCCGCGATCGAATCGCGGTAAGCCACGAAATAGCCCTGCTTCGTATGCTCGAAGTATTCGGCGAAATCCGAATAGGTGCGGGTGTAGGAATCATCGCAATTGACGATGTGATAGGCTTTGCCAAGCTTTTCGTGAGCATCGACGAAGCTCTTCTCGCAATGGGCCAAGAGCCGGCCGCCATCATGGACGTGAAGGAAGGTCATCTCTTTCTTGCCGCCCTTGGCGTAGTAATCGGCAATGACTTCGCTTAATAAATCTTCATAAGAGAAGAGGACGCAGCCGACTCTCTCGCCGGTGATCTTGTTATTCACGACGATGGTCGGAACGCTATAGGAATTGATTTTCATGACATCTTCCTCGTCAAGCTCATCATCGAAAATGATGGCACCGTCGACGTGGGTCGTGATGACCTTCTCGATCATCGAGAGGGCTTCTTCGTGCGAATGCGAGGTGGTGAAAAGGGTGAGGACGAAGCCCTTCTCCTTCGCGACTTCGCTGATGCCATTCAGCATGTTGGAAATATAAACGTAGTTGGCGCTTGGGATGATGACGCCAATGTTGGTGGTCTTATTGGTGGCCAATGCCTGGGCAAGGCCAGACGGCTTATAGCCTAAACGCTTGATGGTTTCTTCGACTTTCGCCCGGGTCGTCTCAGTGACGTTCCCCTGCTTATTAATGACACGGCTAACGGTGGCCAAAGAAACGCCGGCCGCTTGGGCAACCTGGTATATGGTAACGCGATCTTTTAAGTTCTCCATAATGAAAACCTCCTAACGAACATCTTCATTGTAAATGAAAACAAAGTAAATTCAATGAAAAGATTTTCACTTTTTCATTTTTCCGCCCGAGAATTCTTAAACCAAGGTAAGAAAACTATTTCTTTGCATAATTTTATTATTTTTCACATTTTTTAGTGATTTTACTAATGTCTCTTATGTGGCTTTTATTGGCTATAAATCGTGAGTTATTACTCATTTTTCAGGTCTTTCCTAAAATGAAAGGGCTTACTTTCAGGGTGAAAACATCGCGTTTCATCGGTTGAATCTCTTTTTTTCTTCGCCATGAAAAAACGTTTGCGGATCCGACAGATAATCCAACAATGTCCTTCCTTTTAAAGAGCGACATAGGAGGTATCAAGCCAAAAGACCCCCGCTTCATTGGCGAAAAGAAAGGGATAAGTCTTTTCTTTGAGAATGATTTCTTTCCCAACGAGTTCCCCTTCGCTTGAGTATTTGCTCACCATCGCGTAGGCCCGATTTTCGGGGAGGGTCAATGCACAGGCCTCCTGATAGGAATGAACATCGCTCTCGCTAATAAGGGTTCCCTCCTCCGAATAGAAGGCCACGTGGTAACGGCTCGGATTGTCAGCAAACGAAACCTCGACGATCCAGTTATCGTAGTTATAGGGATCTTTGGAAGGCTGGATATCGCTGGCGCCTTTGATCTTGAGTGTCATCTTACTGTGGGCTGTGGTCATGATGATCGGGCCGGGATTATCGAGAAAACGCCGCGCTCCATGTCCTTATAGGTATCCTTCCATTCCCCGGCCCCGTTTAAAAAGGCGAAGGCAAAAGGCACGTTGAGGGCTTTTGCCGAATCCAAGAGGAAGGAAGAGCTTGTCGTGATATGGCTTTTGCCCGGCTCATCCGAGGAAAAGAAACTGAAACTAGGGCTCGAAGCGTTATAAGCCAGATCCGTAATGGCCGTGAAACCCCCGGAAAGAGCTCCAAGACTATAGCCCGCATAGGCGCAATTGGCCCCTGTCTCGCTGAAGGAAGCATTCCTCCCGAGATAAACCCCAACCCCGTAGAGGAAATCGCTTTTTTCAAAAGGATGGCTGATTAGATGAAAGGAACGGACGTTCACCACTCCTTCCCGACTTTTCCCATAAAGATTAGTCTCAACTCTTTCGGAGGTCTCGACCCGAAAAGTGTCGCCTTCCCGAAGGACTACCGTCGACCAAGGGTCTTTGAGGTAGGTTTCGGATTCGTCATAAAATGCCGTGTCTTTGAACGATGAGGAATCTAAATCAAGGTTCTTTTTTTCGTTTGCCGCGGTGAGGTTTTTGAGATAGGTCTTCCCTTCGGCATCTTTCCCCATCAAGGCCGAAGAAAGCGTATAGGTGTCCTCTTCATTCACCAGGGAGGAATGATAAATAAAAGCGAAGGCGATCAATGTCGAGGCCAAAGCGGTCACAAGCACGCAAGAAACCAAAGAAAGAACGAAAATGCGCTTGCGCCCTTTTTCCGCCGCGTTGGCGTTTTCATCCACCGCTTCATGAAGGTCCGCTTCCGTCAAAAGATCCTCTTCTTTCATCCCGAAGAGAGCGGCGAGCCGACTCAGGCTCTCCTTTTCAGGGAGGCCGCGCCCCTGCTCCCACTTCGAGACGGCTTCGCGCGAAACGAAAATCTTTCCCGCAAGCTGTTCCTGGGTGAGATTCAGTTTCTGCCGATTTTCCTTCAATTTGTTTTTGAACATTGCTTTTGCCTCCGAAGCCATCTTAAGTCCTTCATCGAAAAAAGCGCGGTACGGGGCGGTACTTCGCCCGATAGCGCGCTTAAGAACGTTCTTTCGAAAGAGAATATCGCCGCAAAAAGCCCCTTCTTTCGCTTAGCGGATCGGATAAGACACCGGTTTGAGACGGGCAGAAGGCACGTCGCCTCTCCCCTCTTTGGCTTCGTTCTTCCCATCGAGCATCACAAGGTCGCCCGTGAAGCCGACGGTGTTGTTGACGACGAGGGCACTTCCGATGCCATAGGTATCCACTGGCACGCCTTCTTTGGTCCATTCATCCACTTTCTTCGGGGTGAAGCCGCTCGAGACGGTGATCTGAACCCATTCGCAATGGGCCTCATCGAGGGCTTTGCGGAGGGCGTAGATCAATTCCTTGCAAACGCCATGGGGATTGAATCCTGAGGTATCTTTGTCATCAAAATAGTGATCGATCAAGGCACTTGAAGTATCGACCCGGACCCCTTTGAGGGCCTTGCCCATGTGCTTCGCCACCATGACGGAATCGCGGACGACGTCATTCCGATAATCGATGAGAGCCGTGACCGGCTCCTTCGGGAAGGTCGCGTGGTAGATATCGCAAGCTTTGCAGATATCGCCACCGCAGATCTCAATGAGGGCATGCGGCATCGTCCCCATGCCTTTGACCCCGACCCATTCGCCCTGGGCGTCGGTCGAGAACTTCTTGATGCCGGCGACATAGCTCGCATAGCCATCGCCTTTTTGCGTCAGATAATCATCCTGCCGATCCGCCATCGAGAAGCAATTGGCTCCCCGCAAGGCAAGGACGGCTTCGTGGGTATTGGTGGCCACGCTCGAACGGCGGGCCAAAATGCCATCGATCAAGGATTCCAAAAAGCCGAAATCCTCATATTTTCCGGTGACTTTGAGCACCGGCTCTCCGGCGGAAATCATCTCGCCATCGTCTAAAGCGACGATCTGGAGGGTCTCCGGATGTTTGGCAAACGTATGGATGAGGGCGATGCTCTCATCGAGCCCGCAGACCATCGTGTTGTCGCGGCGCTGGAACCATTGTTCTTCGACGATGTGGCCCGGGGCGTTCTTGAGGACGATCTCGCGCGACTTCAAAAAGTAATTGGCGCTGTAGTAGCCTTCCCCAATCTTCGGATCGAAGCGGAAGGTTTTATTGGTGAGGCGGGATAATTTGCCCGCTTCCTTCAGTTTGATTTCGAGCTCTTGTTCCATGTTATTTTCCTCCTAAGAAGAAGTCATCGCCGGGATTCCCGCTCGTCGCGAGATAGGCGCCTTCCCCCTCGGGGAGGCCGAGATCCTTGCTTCCCATAAGCGAGACTTCATTCGGGATATTCCGAGAAACAAAGGAATGGAAGACGCTGCCATCGCGGAGGATCGTCCCATCGAGGGCGACCACGACGAGGGCGCCGATGGAAAGATTCGGATACCAGCTGACGGTCATCTTCTTCTCCGAGCCTAAGGACAAAGTGAGTATATGGGCCTTTTCATCGAGCGGATGCTCTTCCATCGCGCTGATCTTAGCCAAATGGAAGCCCGAATCCGCGAGATAAGGAAGCGGAGCGGCTTTGACGTTGACGAGAACCTTATTGAGGGCGTCGATCAATTCCTTTTTCGGGGCGTAGATGATCCCTTTCGAGGCGAGAGGATAGACCTTTGAAGCGTTGAAGAGATTGATGCCGGTGAGTTCTTCGCCCGAATAAAGGAGGGCGAGGTCACCGACTTTGACGGTCTTCGAGGTTTTCTTTTCGGGCGAAATCAAGACGAAAAGAATGTCTCCGCTCACAACTTTGTCATAAAAAAGACGGTACATAAATTGACTCCTTAGAAATTCTACTCTTTTTCTAGCGGTTTTTCTTCTGATATACCAGTCGGTGAATCGGAAGGCCCTGACTCCGGAAATTCCGTTCGTATTCGCTCATCGCGTCCGCTGTTTCGTCAAAGACGTACGCCGGCTCATCCTCGAGGAGAACGAGCGATGGAACTTTGAGAGCCTCTTCCTTCGTATAGTCATAGAGATCGAGATTGTCGCTCTTGAAAGCCAATTTCCCGCCGGGAAGTAAGAAATCGGCCATCGCCCTTAGGCGGGCTTCGGTCGTCAGGCGCCTTTTCCAATGCCGCTTCTTGGGCCAGGGATCGGAGAAATTAAGATAAATGCCCTCAAAGGCGTAACCCTTAAGGGTTTCGATGGCTTCATCGAAGTCAATCGGATAGACCCGAATGTTCTTTTCCTCCGAGCTGACCACTTTCTTGGCGAGGAGGCCAGCGATCGAGCTTTCGCGCTCGAGGGCGACCCAGTTCCCGCCTTTAAGGGCCATCGCCAAAACGAAGTCGCCCTTGCCCGCTCCGATCTCGAGATAAAGCGGATGCGCCGAAAGGAAGGCGGCGTGCGCCTTCACTTCGCTAAGGACGATTTCTGGGTGGGCCTCAAGATAAGGCTCAGCCCAGGCTTTATGACGGGCTCTCACTTTCCTAAATGGCCAAGCGCGTAAATCGCGTGGGCGTAAATGGCGATGTCTTTGTTGAAATCGTCGACGTAGATGTATTCATCGGGCGAATGCATGTTGCCCGGGTGCTCCTTGAAGGAAGCGCCGAAAGCGACGGTGTTCTTCGCTTCTTTGGCATAGGTGCCGCCGCCGATCGCGAGCGGCTTGTCGAAGAGCTTGAAGGTCTCTTTCTTATAGACCTTCATCAAAGTCGAAACGAGCGGGCTCTTCTTGTCGAAGAGGAGCGGCTTCGCTTCGCCGAGCTTCGTGAGCGCGAGTTTGCTCGCCTTCTCGAGGTTGGCGACGAGGAGATCCGGCTCGGCGTTTTCGCCATAGCGGAAATCGACGGAGAGCGAGAGGGTCTTCTTGTT
>DAIQMS010000031.1:0-15927 GCA_036788815.1 Bacillota bacterium | reverse complement strand
GATCAGCATCAATGCTTCGGAACCTTCAAGGGTTTCTTCCACATTGATGGGAAGACGATCACGATCCTTGATCTCCCCGGTTTCGCCGAGAAGGTCTACAACCGTTGGTAAAGTAAAGAAAAAATGCTTCCGGTTCTTCGCCCGAAGCATTTTCTTTTTTAGCGGCGCCCGCCGACGGCGAGTTTGACGACCTCGTAGCCGCCGTCGTAGTAGCCTTCCTTTTTAAGGGCGATCACTTGATTCATCAGATGTTCGCGCAAGGCCTTGTCGTTAATGAGGGCGTCGATCATGGTGTTCATCGACTCGGTGGTGGGGCATTCGAAGGTCGCATCGCCGATCTCACGCCCATGGATCGCACCGTAGACTTCGTGGCCGCCGATGTGGCGCATGAAGATCTTCGGAATCGGATAATAGGCAAGCTCGGACGGCTTGGTGATGAGGACATCGCATTTCCGCATCAGGAGGTTCGTGCTATAGACGGCCTCGAAGATGCCTTTATTGTAGACGAGATAGATTCCCTCAATCTGTTGGGCATCCATCGTTTTGCTGAAGGCCTCGAGCCCGGCATAGTCATCAAAGTAACGAATCGACTCTTTTTCGAAATCCGGGAGGTTCTTGCAAAGATATTGGTACATGGCAAGGTGGTCGCCGAAGTTGAGGAAGAGGGCGGCTTTCTTGCTCTTCACGTAAGGAATGAGGTGCTTCATCATGGCCAAGAACTGCTTTTCGCCCGCACCGGCTCCCCCGACCGTGAGCAAGAAGCGCAAAGGCTCGTCTTTCTCGCTTCGGGCGATTCTTAAGGCGGTGTCGTTTTCGATATTGCGGACTAACTCATCGTCCACATAATGACCGACTTCATAAAGATCTTTCTCCGGCATGCCTTTAAGCGGTTTCTTGGCCATGCCATTGAGCATCTTGTAGCCCAAATAGGCAAACGGGGTTTGAACCGTGTGGATCGCGCCTTCGGAAAGATGAAGTCCCATTGGCCAGTTGTCCGGGATCGCATTGACGACATGATCCATCCCGGCGTGGATGGCGCCCTGGCTCGGCCAGACGTGGGTCGCGATATAAGGGGTATCCTTCGGAATGTCATGGAAGAGCGGAACGAAGAGCTCGGCGTTCTTTTGGTCGACCGAGTTGTAGCTGATCTTGCGGAAGCCCTCTGAGTTCATCCGCTCCCAGACAAAATGGTTGAAGAGCTTGGATTTCTGCGAGATCTTGCTCCCGGTCGAATAAAGATCGTTCTGATAGCGGATCATCTTGCTCCCAGTTGCATCGAAGCTCGCGAGGTCAAACCAAAAAGGCGTATAGCCCAAGGCCTTGGCGCAAGAAGCCATCGCGATCGAGATCCGGTAATGGCCGAAGCCCATCCGGATGTTGCCGATGATGACGCTTTTGGGCGGGAAAGCAAAGGGTTTGTCGCTCAAAACAAGATTCTGGACACCCATGCCTTTGAGGCAGGGGACCGGTTCGGCGGCTAGGTGATATTCCTTAGCGGAGTCGTCGCCGAACTTCTTGATGAATTTGGCTTTGCTCTTCACGCCTTTCCTGATCGTCTTCTTGTCGATCGGATTGCCGAAGACGACGCTTGATTTGTCTTCCATAGAATTATTTCTCCCTGCCCCTAATGGGCAAAATAAGCCAGCAAAACGTTAATGAGGGCAAGGATTTGCTTGTCCGAATCGGTGAGCTTGTCGCTTTGGACAATCGCCGTATCGCCGATCAATTTCTCGCCCAAACTCAAGAGGGCTCTCGAAAACGCGAAATAAGTGATTTCGAAATCCTCATGGGGGCGGACGCTCCCATCTTGGATGCCTCGCTGCCCGGCCGCCATGAAGAGATCTTTGATCTTGAGGAAGATTGCATCATTCTCTGCCAATTCCGAAGGCAGGACTCGCTCCTTGATGCAGAAGGAATCGAAATCCCGGACGAAAAGGAAGAAATCCTTATCGTCATGGAATAAGGTATAGAAATGCATGGCAAGGCTCTTGAGGCTTTCATAGCCGTTGGCGCCGACTTTCTTGGAAGCTTCCGCGATGGTGGCGAAATCCTCATAGGCTTCTTCCCAAACGAGAAGCCCTGCGGCGATCACGAGACCTTTCTTGACCCGAAAGTAGCGGTAGAGGGTGGCGACACCCAAATCGCAGGCATCGGCGATATCGGTCATCTTAACCGGGTCGATTCCTTGTTCCAAAAAGAGTTTCTTCGCTGTCAAAACGATTTGGTTCGATTTGGAGGCCCGCTTGGCGGGGGTAAAAGGTTTGTTCATAGTGACTGAATTGTGATAGATAATCTATCAATCAATAGTACTATAACATTGAGAAAGTCCGATAGCAACGAACAAAATTTGCAAAAATTAAAAATGAATATTTATAGTTTTGGCCATTTCTTCGATGGCATCGAGATTCGTAAATAGGAAACTATCTATCATTTTTGGTGTAAGCGTTTACATTCTTGGCTCATCAGCCTAAAATACGATTCGCAAGAGAAATAGAGGGTTTCCTTATGGGATTCAAAAAAGACCTGACTGCCGGCACCTATGAAGGCGACGACATTCCGAAGACGACCAAATGGGTCTATTCGGTTTCCGGCATGTTCCGAGATGCGCTTTACGCCTTGGTCTCGGGCTTCCTCACCAACTATATTATGTATTCCGGCGTCCTCGATTCGGATGCCGCATCCTACAATGCTGAAATCGGCGTGATCAATGCCCTCTTCATCGTTTTCCTGATTTGGGATGGCATCAACGATCCGCTCTTTGGCATCATTCTTGAAAAATGCCATTTGAAGACTGGAAAATTCCGGCCTTGGATTTTGATTGGCGGCATTTTGAACTCGATTGTGGTGGCGCTCCTGTTCTGCGTGCGGCCCCATGGCTGGGCCTTCGTCGCTTATTGGGCGATCTTCTACTTCCTTTGGGATGGCGTCTTCACCTTAAATGATATCGGTTACTGGTCGATGCTTCCTTCGATGACATCCGATGAGAAAAAACGCAAAGAAATCACGACTTTGATGTCAATCTTCGTTTCACTCGGTTCCTTCGGAATGTATGCGGTTTGCTCCTTGCTTCCGAGTGCTCAGAACTACACGTGGATTTATACGATGATCGCGATTCCTTCCTGCATCCTCTTCGGTTTGTCTCAGATTGCCGTTTTCTTCTTCTGCAAAGAAAAGAAACGGGATCCGAAACAAGAGGAAGTCTCCCAGAAGACGACGCTCAAAGACCTCTTCCTTGTCGTCAAGAAGAACAAGCCGCTCCGCTCTTCGGTCATTGCGATTCTCGTCTACTACACGGGCTCGAGCATGATGATCGGCTTCGGCATTACCTATTTCTACTTAGTCTACGGCTATGGCGGAGGCCATGGCGGAACCATCATGACGGTTTTCACGGTGATGTATGTCATCGGCACCTTGGTCTCGCAGTTCCTCTTTGATCCGCTATCGAAAAAATTCAAAAAGCAGACATTGCTTACCTGGAGCGCTTTCATCACGGTTGGCGCCTATGCGGTCATGTTCCTCATTGGCATCCCGCTCTTCGGCAATAATCCGTTGGCCTTCAATAGCGCCTCCTCCCAAACCGGCTTGACCTACGCCTTTGGCGGAACCGTCTGGCTCCTCTATATCCCGCCGGTAATCTTCTTCGCGGGCGAGGGCGTCTTCTATCTCGTCCTTCTCATGATGATGCAGAACTCGATTGAGTATAACGAATGGAAATTCGGCGAACGCCGCGAATCCGTGGTCTTCTCTTGGCGACCGCTCGATGCGAAATTCGGCAGTGCCATTCAAAAGGGCGTCATCTACTTGACCTTGGTCTGCTCGAATCTCTTCACGACCGTCATTAACGATATTTCCGGTTACGAAACGACGATGGCGGCGAAAATCAGCGCTGACCCCACCAACGCAACGACTTATCAAAATGAATGCGCGGCTCAGATTGATGCGCTTATCAGCGGCATCGATCAATGGCAAAAGGTCGTCTTGGGCGTTGGCATGATCGGCTCGATTATTGTTTGCATGATCGTGGCTTGGGCCATCTGCCATTGGGGCTACAAACTGGACGAAGATGAATACGCCAAGATCGTCAAAGAGTTGGCTGAGCGTCATAAGGCAGATGAGTTAGCGGCGGCGAATGCCCAACCGGCCTTAGCGGCAGCGGGCGCCAGCGCGGCGCCGGCTCCTCAAGAAGCGCCGAAGGACGATACCCCCAAGTCGAATTAGGTGGCCTTAAGGGGTTTAAGGCCATAGGGGACATTAGGGGCAAAAAAACGCGGTCGGAAGGCCGCGCTTTTTTGATTCATGGGCTTTTTGCAGGGATTATTCGACCGTGAAGTCGATCGCGTGCTCTCCTTGATCGGTCGTAACGATGAGCCGGGCTTCCATCGGGCGTTCGACGTAAGTACTGCGGACGTAGACCGAGATATCGCCGCCTTCGAGGGCGACGCTCTTCGGGCCGATCACTTCGATCGGGCCCAAGGTCTTGAACGAAATCACGTTGTGGGCGTAGTGGAGCTGGCTGCCCCATTCGTCGACGTACTTGATCGAGACGCGGGCCACATCGTAGGTGTCCCCGTTCTGGAGCGATTGATTCGAGGTTTCGTAACGATAGAAGAATTCGGTCGAGGGGCCGTATTTCTTCTCGCACACCAACTTGCCATCCTTATAGCCTTTGAAATCGAAGAGGAAGGCGAAGTCATTGGTGCTCATGTATTTGCCATAGAGGGCAAAAAGATCAGAGGTCTTGATGCGGTTCCGGAGAATCATCGGGATGTATTTGATGATCTCGCCCTTCTTGATGTGGGCGAAACCGACCGCGCCGATGTGGTTGAGCGCCTTTTTCAGAATCTCGCGGTCATGGGCGGAGAAGGGCTCGTCGTTCATGAGAGCGCCGATGAAATCATCGACGACGATCGGGGCGTGCGGAACGTGGGGGAAGTCTTTGGTATCCGGTTTGAAAACCTCGACGAACTTATCGTTCCGATACATTTCGACATAGTCGCAGTTGGTGAAGATATAAAGCGGCTTGTTTTCGCATTCATCGTAATCACCGACGGTCGGAGGATTGGCGATCCACATGACCGGGATCGGGGAATTCTGGGAGGCATAGGCAAAGGCGGCCGCTTTCGGATTGCGGAAGATGTCCTCGACGCCATGGTAGCAGATGTGGTCGCCGGCGCCGAAATCCTTGTGGGTGTTGTAATCGAAAGCGCACCAGCCGATCGCGCCACAGAGATTCTCGTAGGAATAGGCGTCATCCATCACCTTGAGGTGGCGGAGGGCGTGTTCGAGCCGGCGCGAGGGGAAATCGTTCTGTTTGGTCGGGAACATATGACCATTGTGCTCGCTGATGAGGAGCGGTTTTCCTTTGGCGCCTTTGACACTCTTGGGGTCATCCAAGCCATGGCTCAAATCGCCGCAGGAGAAATCGTTATAGGCATAAATGTCTTCGAGGCAATGCGAGGTTTTGAAGTTGCGAACCCCCAGGCATTGGCGGGACGGATTATGGGTATGGACGTAAGTGACGGCTTTCGAATAGAGCTCATCGTCATCGGGCGATTCATCGATTCGGGTGCCATAGGCGATGAGCGAGGGGTGGTTCCGCTCTTTCTCAACCATGGCTTCGACGAAATACTGGAAATTCTCACGCCACTCTTTTTCTTTGCCGATATGCTGCCAGCCCGGGATTTCATCGATGACCAAAAGGCCGATTTCATCGCAGCGGGAGAGGAAGGCCTCCGAATCGGGATAGTGGGAGGTGCGGACGACGTTGCAGCCGATCTTCATTTTGAGGATATCGGCATCTTCGCGTTGAGCGCTGTCGGGCATCGCACAGCCGACATAGGGATAGTTTTGGTGACGGTTGAGGCCGATCAATTTGACCTTTTCCCCATTGAGGAAAAAGCCTTCCGGCGTGAACTTGGCTTCCCGGAAACCCACCATAAGAGACAGCGTATCCACCCCATCCGAGGAACGGAGGGTGGCTTCTAAGCGGTAAAGGTAGGGGGTTTTGAGCGACCAGAGAGCGACATTCGGCACTTGGAGAGTAGGGGTTTTGAACTCTTTGACGAGTTTGCCGCCAAAAGTCAGCCGATAGGTGACCTCGGCATCCTTCGCTTCGCCGACGATGACGCTTTCAACGCTCAATAAGCCGGTCTTGCTGCCTTCGGCATGAACCGCAGAAAGGTAAGTCTTCGGCCGGGTTTCGATATAAACGGGCCGATAAATCCCGGCAAAGGTCAGATAATCGACGACTTTGCCAAACGGCGGGACCAAAGGATCCTCTTTCGAATCCACGATGACGATGAGTTTGTTCCCGCTGGCTTTCACATACGGGGTGATGTCGTAACGGACTGGGACCCAACCGGAGAGTTTCTCGCCGAGATCCTGTCCATTGAGATAGGGGTGGACTTTAAGCATGACGCCTTCGAAAACGAGGAAGGTCAATTCATTGTCTTTCCGGGCGAGATCAAAGGTCTTTTCGTAGGTCCAAATCCCTTGGAAACCCAACTCGGAGAAATAGTTCATCGGGAAGGTGACTGGCGCGTGGGGAATGTCCACTTTTTGGGCAGTCTCCGGCAGTTGGTCTAAGAAGGTCTTATCGAATCCGGGAACGAAGTTCCAGGCGAAGTTCAATGGCATTTTCATACGCCCATATCCTACCACATCGGTTATAATATTCGAACTATGATCACCATTGAAAACAATTGCTTTCTCCTTTCGGGGAAAACCACGTCGCTCCTCCTCCATGTCACCGCGAGCAAAAAAATCGTCACCGAATACTTCGGCTTGAAGCTCCAAGGGATGAAAGAGGCAGAGGCCTTGATCCGGAAATATCCTTTCGCCCAGGGGACCACTTTGGCCTATGACGAAAAGAATCCGGCCGTTTCCTTGGATTATCTTAAAAGCGATTATTCGACCGCGGGTCGCGGCGATTTTTCCTATCCTTCTTTGATCTTGGCGAATAAGGACGGGGGCGTCTTTGATTTCGTCTACGATTCCTATGAGCAAAGAAAACCGCTTCCGATCGTCGGTCTCCCAACCCCGCACGGCGCGAGCGAAGAATTGGTGATCCGTTGCGTTGAGCCCCTCATGAAAGCCACGTTGCTCCTTCATTATTTCGTTTATGCCGATAACGATATCTATGGCCGTTACGTTGAAATCGTGAACGACAATGATTTGCCTTTGACGATCAGCCGGGCCGAGAGCTTCCAGCTTGTTCTCCCGAATCGGGATTACTCCTTGGTCACGCTTTATGGCTCTTGGGCCAATGAGAATAACCGGGAAGAGGTCCGCCTTCCTCATGGCCGGTTGGTCAATGAATCCACCTGCGGGCTTTCGAGCGCCCGCCATAACCCGTTCTTCCTCCTCAAAGAGAAAGGCGCTGGCCATAACAAAGGGGTTTGCTATGGCTTTAACTTGGTCTATAGCGGCAATCACGAGGAATCGTTGGAACTCGACACGTTCTCTTCGCTTCATATCCAAAGCGGCATCTCGCCTCTTTATTTCCGCAAGAGCCTCGTCAAAGGGGCATCCTTCCAGACGCCGATGGGGATCATGGCGTATTCCTCCGAAGGCACGAACGGGATCTCCCATCTCATGCAGCGCTTTGTGAACGATTGCGTGATTCCGCCCCATTTCAAAGACCTTCAGCGTCCGATCGTCTATAACAACTGGGAAGCCACGACCTTCAAATTCAACAAGACCAAATTGATCGCTCTCATGAAAGAGGCGGCGGATTTGGGCGTTGAGCTTTTCGTCCTCGACGATGGCTGGTTTGGCGACCGCAATGACGATTCGCATGGCCTCGGCGATTGGGAGACCAACACCAAGAAGATCCCCGGCGGCCTCAAAGCCCTGAGCGATATCGCGGATTCATTGAATCTTCGTTTTGGCATTTGGATGGAACCCGAGATGGTCAATCCCGCCTCGAAGCTTTATAAAGCCCATCCGGATTGGAACATCCAAGATGGGATCCATACCCCGGTGGAAGGGCGCCATCAATACGTCCTCGATCTCACGAAGAAAGAGGTTCAGGATTTCATCTTCGATTCGGTCTCCAAAGTCCTCGAAAGCGGCAATATCTCCTATCTCAAGTGGGATTGCAACCGTCCGATGGGGGATTTCCCCTCGGTTCCGTCGAGTTTCTTCCATGATTATGTTCTTGGGCTTTATTCGATTTTGTCCCGTCTTTCGATCCGCTATCCCGATGTCCTTTTCGAGAACTGCGCCTCGGGCGGCAACCGGTTCGATCTCGGAATG
This sequence comes from Bacillota bacterium, assembly GCA_036788815.1. Classification (GTDB taxonomy): domain Bacteria; phylum Bacillota_I; class Bacilli_A; order RFN20; family CAG-826; genus UBA4951. Next base: position 7,671 of record DAIQMS010000031.1, on the reverse strand, counting down.
CTGTCGTATTTCCCCCAGAACTGGCTTTCGGATGACACCGATTCGTTCCAACGCCTTTATATCCAAAGCGGTGCCTATTTAGGCTATCCGCTTTCGGTTTGCTCAAACCACGTGGCGGCCAAAACCAGCAATCAGATGCTCCGGCTCACTTCGTTGGACACCAAATTCGACGTCGCTTCCTTTGGGGTCTTAGGCTACGAGCTGGATCTCAACGATCTGACCCCGCTCGACAAGAGCATCGTGAAAGGGCAGATCAGCTATTACAAAGAGCATCGGGATCTCTTCCAGTTCGGCCTCTTTAGCGAACTCCGGGATTTCACCGAAGGCAATACGGCGGTATGGGAGAGCCAGCGCGGCGAGGAGACGATGATCGGCCGCTACGAAAAACTCCAAACCCCGGCGCCGGAAGAAGCCCATCTCGAGGGGATCGGCTTCAAAGGGGATGGCTATTATCATTACGTCTCGCGCCAAGAATCGATTTCCCTCAAGAAGTTCGGCCATTTGATCAACCTCGCCTCACCAGTCCATCTCAAAGAAGATGGCGTCTTAGTGACGATGATGAGCAAAAAACACGATATGAAGAGCGAGATCGATGAAGGCGATGTCTCGGGGAACGCCCTCTTATCCGGCGGAGTTTCTTTGAAGCAGGAGTGGAGCGGGGTTGGCTACTCGGCGGACATTCGGCTGGTCGGAGATTTCGGCGGCCGACTCTATTACCTGAAAAAGAACGCCTGATCGGCGGAATATTGCATTGGCTGGCCGAATCGGTTAGAATTTTCTTAACGAAAGAAGGGAAGCTTTATGCCCCGTGCAGGTTTGGCGATCGTTTGCTTTTTCTTCGGATGCCTCGGAATTCACCGATTTGTCGTCGGCAAAATCGGAACCGGCATTCTCTGGCTTCTCACCGGCGGCGTTTTTGGAATTGGAGCCCTTGTGGATTTCATCATGATCCTTTGCGGAGCCTTCAAGGATAAGAACGGCAAGACCATCTGATTTTGCCTTTTCGTCTATTTTATCCGAGGGGGAGAACATTCCCCTTGCACCCCGCTTCGTTAGCGACTATTATAGTCAAGCCGCAAATTATCGCGGGGTAGAGCAGTGGTAGCTCGTCAGGCCCATAACCTGAAGGCCGGTGGTTCAAGCCCACCCCCCGCAACCAAACGGCAATTAGCCTCGAGAAATCGAGGCTTTTTTCTTTGCTAAAAGCCCCTTTTCTGCCCCAAGAATCTTAGAGGATCCTTTTCCGCTCCTTATCTTGCCTTGTTCGGCGGGATAAAAAGGACGATAATACGGATATGGATCCTCAGAAAAACTATTCGTTGATGCAACGCTTTGCCCGTATTTTGGCTTGGGTTCTGATCGGTCTGGCCGCCCTTTGCGGAGCCGCTTATCTCGGCATCTCGACTTATTACTATCTTCAGGGCGAACGGGTATCGCTTGTTTTCTTCATTTTGGTGGGGACGACTTTCACCTTGACCGCCCTCTTCTCGACCATGATGCTTTTGGGCAAAGACAAGCCGTTTGTCTATTTCACCTTTTTCCTCACCGGACTTTATGCCTTGGTCTTGGATGCGGTGCTCCTTTTGACGCTGAGAGGCAGTGGGCTAAGCCACACTTCCTTCACGATCGCTTTGGTTTTGCTCATCGTCAATATCTTCGCAATTCTGGCCTCTTTCGTGCTGCCCGTCTTCCGTCTTTTCGGCCAGCCCGGCCCGACTTGGGCCTTTTTGGCAGCCTACATCTTGGAGATGGGGCTTTGGATCGGGACGATCGCTGCTTATGGGATGGCGAGCGTGGGCGATTGGACCTTCCTCCTTCTTTGCGGGATTACGCTCCTTCGTTCTTCTCAATACGAATACCTTGGCCCCTCCGAGCCTTTGGCGCGCCGGAGCTGAGATTCTCTTTTTTAATGCCGTGAAAGTAGAGTCGCGCGCGTTGCGCTTCTCCGCGGGTGCGCCTAGAATACTTCCTGCATGGCCAAAAAAAGTCCCGAACTTCTCAAATTCAACGAACGCCTCAAGAGCCTGATTCTCGCTCAGGATGATTTCGTCGAGCAATACGCGAAGGGCCTGATGCGCGAAGACGGCAAGGCCCATATTGAAGTGGATCTTTGCCATGGGGCGGAGGTTTACGACCCTTTTTCCAATGGTCACGACCTCGACCCGAGCCTTTATTCCTACGTCGAGAGTTCCGCCAAATACCTGCGGGTCTCGGTCCCGGTCTCGATCGATTTTCTGATCGACCCCGCCAAAGTTCCCGATGAAGCGAAGATCAGCAAGGAATTCAAAGGCAATTACCGTTTCGAATTCGATGAGACGCGCCACGAGATCGCCAAATGCGACCGGGCGATTCTCTGGCTTTATTTCGTTGGCATCATCTTGATCCTCATCACCTCTCTTCTGACCGGGCTTTATCACCATTTCTCGGATAACTCCATCTCGGGAGCCGAATATTTCGACATCGCAAGCCAAATCACCTCGATCGCGAGCTGGGTCTTCATCTGGGATGCCGTCGATAAACAAGCCTTCGAACGGAAAGATCTCAAGAAAAAATCGCTTCGCTCCGCCCAACTTTGCGGCTCGGACATCACTTTCGTGAGTCCGAATGCCCAAGGGAAGGGGAGCCTATGAAGATCACGGTCGTCTGCGATGTCCTCGGCGCCCTCAATAACGGCACGACCATCGTTGCCTTAGACCTCATCAAAGCGATGCAGGCCCGGGGGCATGATGTTCGGGTGATCTGTCCCGATGCCTCGAAAAAAGGCCTCGATTGCTATTATGTGGTCCCCTGTCTGAATTTCGGGCCATTCCAGAAAATCGTCGATGCGAATGGGGTCTGCTTGGCCAAAGGGGATACCTACACCGTCGCCAAAGCGATTTATGATACGGATGTCGTCCACATCATGATGCCGTTTGCCCTCGGAAGAAAAGCCCTGAAAATCGCGCGGAGGCTTCATAAACCGGTCACCGCAGGCTTCCATGTCCAAGCCGAGAATGTGACGGCCCATTTCTTTTGGTGGATCCACGACCCGATCATCAACCATCTCGTCTATCTCAATTTCTACAACCATTTCTACAAAAACGTCGATGCGATCCATTATCCAAGCGCCTTCATCAAAGACGTCTTTGAGAAGCAAACCGGCAAGAAGCCGAATGGCTACGTGATTTCGAATGGCATCAAAAGCGAGATCCATCACGATCCCCTTGCGGTTCGGGATCCGAAATACGAGGGCAAATTCGTGATCGTCTGCGTCGGCCGTCTTTCGAAAGAGAAGAAGCAGATGCTGCTCGTCAAAGCCATTTCGCTCTCAAAACACGAGAAAGACATCCAGCTCATCCTTTGCGGGGAAGGCCCCCGGGAGAAACAGATCCTTCATTACGCCAAGAAACGGCTTTCGAATCCGCCGGAGGTCCTTTTCCTCAAGCACGACGCCCTCAACGTCTTACTCAATACCTGCGATCTTTATGGGCACGCTTCGGCCGTCGATATCGAGTCGATGAGCCTTTTGGAGGCCGAAACCTGCGGGGCGATTCCGCTCATCAACGCGGCCAAGACCTCGGCCATGAGCGCCTTCTCGCTCGACGAGCATTGCGTTTTCAAAGCCAATTCGGCCAAAGCGATGGCGGAGCGGATCGATTATTTCTATGAGCATCCTGAAGTTCGGGAGCCTCTTTCGAAACGCTATGTCGAGTATTCCAAGCAATTCGAATATAATCACGTGATGGATCAGATGGAAGCGATGTTCAAAGACGTGATGGCGAAGCACGAAGCGAAGTCAACGCACTAAATAAGGAAAAAAGAATGGGTCGGGTTAAGAAAATCGTTTATTACGATGACCTCCTCAATGACGAGTTTTCGGGCACCCACATCAAGCGCAAACCGCTCGGGAAGCGCTTCAAGTACATCCACCGGAATCCGATTTGGAAGTTCTTTTCCTATGCGATCTATTACCTGTTGGCTCTTCCGATCCTTTGGGTCGTGAGCAAAATCGGCTGGGGCGTCAAAGTGGTGGGTCGGAAACAGCTCAAGAAACTCCCGCTCGGCGGTTATTTCATTTACTGCAATCACACTCAGATCGGCGATGGTTTCTTCCCGCAGTGCTTCATCAGCGGACTCCGGCGGAATTACATCATCTCCAACGATGATTCGGTCTCGATTTTCGGGCTCAAGAATTTCATCATGATGCTGGGCAATCTCCCGCTTCCGGATACCCCAGAGCACACCAAGATGTTCATGGATGCGGTGGAATACCATTATCATCGGGGCTGCGCCATCACGATTTTCCCCGAGGCTCATATTTGGCCTTATTCGACTCGGATCCGGCCGTTCGGCCCCCAGTCATTCACCTATCCGGCGGCCTTATTGGCTCCGGTGGTGGCGAGCTGCGTGACCTATGAGGAACGGAAAATCTTCCGTTTTCTCCCGCCCCGGGTCGTGATCCATGTCTCCTCGCCGATTTTCCCGGACCCCGCTTTGGCGCTCCCGGAACGGGCGGCTGAGCTTCAGAAGGCCGTTTACAATTACATGGTTGACACGGCTTCAAGCCTTGAAAACGTTGAATATGTCGAATATCGTCCCCGCGAAAAGGGGAAAGAGTGACTTCCGGGAAACCTGGGGGTCTTCTTTTTTAAGGCAAAGATAGGTAAAATACTACCCATGGACATCTTTTATAAGGTACTCGAGATTATTAACTATGTTTGCTGTGCGATTTCGAGCTTGGGTTTTGTCGTCCAAATCATCTACATTCTTTTCATTTGGCTGCCGCCCAAACATTTCAAAGCCTCGGAGAACTATCACAAGATGGCGGTTCTCATCGTGGCCCGGAATGAAGGTGAGGTCATCCGTGAGACCGTGAAGAGCCTTTTGGAAGGCCAAAACTACCCGAAAGATCGTTTCGATGTGTTCGTCTGCGCGGATAACTGCACCGACGATACGGAAAAAGAAGCGCGCGAAGCGGGGGCCAAGACCTATGTGCATACCGATCCGGATCCCGCTCATCACCGGGCCGCTTATCCGGTTCAGTACGCCATGGACAAGATCCTCAAGGATTATCCGGGCGTCTATGATGCTTTCATTCGTTTCGATGCCGATAACCACGCCTGCCCGGATTACCTCCGGCGCATGAACGACGCCTTTTCCCTCGGCTGCGATATCTGCCGTCCGTTCGAAGGCTCGACCAACCCGACCCAGAATAATTGGACCAAGGTCAGCGCCATCTATTACATCCGCGATTCGCGGATCGCCTGCAATTTCCGCGAGCGCTGCCATATGGACAGCATGCTGACGGGCGCTGGCATGCTCGTCTCCACCAAGATCATCGAAGAAATTGGCGGCTGGGATGCTCTTTCAATGTCTGATGACTCCGAATTCACGATGAAGCGGATGATGGGCAAGCACCGGATTCATTACGTGGCCGATGCGATCGTCTATGAAGACCAGCCTTCGACCGCGAAAGATACCTTCGCCCGCGTTTCGCGGATGGGGCACGGCCTCAATTCCGTTTTCTGGAAGATTGGTTGGGGTTTTGCCGGCCATTTCTTCATCACCGGGAGGATCTCCTTCATCGATTTGTTCCTCCAGATGGCCTTTGTCCCAATCGGCTTTATGTGCTGCACCTGGTTCCCGCTTTATTACATCTATTACATCTTGGCCCATTTGATCAATGGCTTCGGCGTCAACTGGATGAGCGGAATCTCCGATATTGCGGGGAATGCGTTGACCCAGGGGTGGAGCCAAAGCGTCTTATGGACCCTCATGTGGGGCATCGTCGGCATCTTGGCCAGCTTCTATCTGACCTACGTCATTCAGGCTTGGCTTGCGCTTGAGCTCTCGAAGAAACACTTGGGCCTCAAGAGCCTCAAGGGGTATTGGAGTGGCATCTTCCTTTCGCCGATCTTCATGGTGTTCTATGGCATCGCGGATACTTTGGGCGTCATGATGAAGCCGAAGTGGGCCAAAGTGCATCGCAATCCCGGGAAGAAAAGCTGAGCCATGATGAATGTGTCTTATGTCGGGGACTATCACGCGTTCCCCGGCATCATGATGTCGCTTCTTTCGCTCGCGATGGAGAACCCCAACGAGCCGCTTTCGGTTTACCTCTTAAGCGGCACTTTCTCGAAAAAGGGCAAGACCTATCGCTCGCTTTCGGAAAAGGAACGGGCTTTCCTCGAAAAGATGATCCGGACCTATAACCCCGACAGTCGGGTCTTTTATATCGACTGCGCCGCGATTTTCACGAAAGAGATGGGCGATTCGATCAATCTCAAGAACCTTTATACGCCCTATGCTTTCATGCGCCTCATCATGGATCTCATCCCCGAGCTTCCCGATGTGGTGCTTTATCTCGATTACGACACCGTGATCTTGGGCTCGCTCTACGAGCTTTATCACACCCCGCTTGAAGGCAAGGACTTCGCGATCGCCCCCGATCAGATCGAGAGCCGTTATTTCCTCAAAGAAAAATTCAACACGGGGGTCATGCTTCTCAATCTCAAGCAGATTCGCTCGGATGGCTGTTTCAAGAAGGCCCGGAAAGCGGTCAATTCCAAACTGATGCTCATGCCCGATCAAACGGCTCTCAATGCGGTGCCATTATCGAAGAAAGTGGTCCTCGATCGGAAATATAACGACCATGTCGCTCTCCATGAGAATACGGTGATCCGCCATTACACCCATCAACTTCTTTGGACGCCGGTGGTTCACGTCGCCAACGTCAAGCCTTGGAACTTCTCCGATTACGCCAAAACCTATCCCGATGAGCCACATCCCGCGCTTTTTTCCGCCTATAAAACCTTCAAAAAAGAATACAACGCCTTAGACTGATTGCTCTGGGCGTTCTTCTTGCGCGTGAGTAAGTGCTCGCTATAATTAAAGCCAAGGAGGAATCCTAATAATGGAATTTAAAGGATCCAAAACCGAAGCTAATCTTCAAGCTGCTTTCGCCGGTGAGAGCCAGGCCCGCAACAAGTACACGTATTTCGCGAGCAAGGCCCGCAAAGAAGGCTATGAGCAGATCGCCGCGATCTTCGAGGAGACTGCCGACAACGAAAAGGAGCACGCGAAACTCTGGTTCAAGTATCTCCAGCCGAATGGCGATATTGGAACGACTGCCGAGAACCTCGCCGCTGCCGCCGCGGGCGAAAACTATGAGTGGACCGACATGTATGCCGGCTTCGCCAAGACCGCTCGTGAAGAAGGCTTCACCGAGATCGCTTATAAGTTCGAGATGGTTGCCAAGATCGAAAAGACCCACGAGGAGCGCTATAAGAAGCTTCTCGAGAACGTGAAAGGCGGAGTTGTCTTCATCGGCAATGACGTCAGCGTTTGGAAATGCCGCAATTGCGGCCACATCGTCGTTGGCAAGTATGCCCCGACGAAGTGCCCGGTCTGCGGACATCCGCAAAGCTTCTTCGAACTCAAAGCGACGAACTATTAATCGTTTGAGCGAATTGAGGGCTCCTTCGGGGGCCCTCTTTTTTGAGGAAAGCGCCTCCTTCTTTCTTAGAAAGAAGAGGTTGGTTAGTTTCCTCTTGCAAAGGGTAGGGGCGATGTGGATAATAGTTAGGCGTGACTGATGGACCATTGGTGTAGCGGTCTAACATGTCTCCCTGTCACGGAGAAGATCGGGGGTTCGAATCCCCCATGGTCCGCCAATCCATTGTCACGCGTGGC
>DAIQMS010000030.1:6704-16588 GCA_036788815.1 Bacillota bacterium | reverse complement strand
TGATTGTGGCCTGATTGTGGCCGTGAAACTTTCAGAAAACATTTTTAGACCAGAAAAAGACAGCAAACTTGACTATGTTAGAGCATCAGAACATTAGGATGACGATCCCGCTGCTTAAATGGAACGGAAGCGCACCTGTCGAATAGCCTGATGCTTCGCCTTTGGAGGAAAAGTCATCTACGATAACTACGAATTGGAGAATGAGGCCAAAAACAGGGCCGGTACTGCCCAAACGCGGAGGCCTCATCGATTGGAAGTTTCAACCGTAATGACCGAGGGCCCCTCCAAAGAAACTGCAATTTCCATTTTTAAGTCCTTTTGGTCATCGGGAGAACAAAGATTAACCAAAAAACAAGGGAAAGAATGCGTTTGATAATGCGTTTCCCAAAAAGGAACTGCATAATCGTAGAAAAGTGATCAGGTTCCTGATGGTAAAAGTGAGGAATAAAAAGGGCAAGCAAATGATTAACATCAGTGCTCTTCGAAAAATGAGAAAATCTAAGCATCTTAGTCAAGCCGATCTCGCCAAAGCATGTGGAATCGGTCGAATGACCTACCAATATCTCGAAACCGGAAAAAGAATTCCCTTGAGCCGAACAATGATGAAAATCGCCGATTTTTATCAAATCCCAGTCGCCAGTCTTTATCAGGACGAAACCGACAGCGAAAAAGAAAGTGCCTGGCTGAAAAGCCTAGCCGATGAGGATCTTTCAAAACTGACGGACGAGGATAAGAAAGCGATTGTCCTGGTCATCAAGCAACTTCTTGAAGCCCGAAACGCAAAGAAGTAGGCCTCGAGTACCAATTGAGACGGTGCCCAGGAACACGACATCCGCTTAGTGGCTAATTTATAAACATGCATGTCGTCCATCGAAAACGAAACAGGGTAAAAACAAAGGCGGCCAAGAAATCCAATACGACACTTTTATGTATAGGCATATTTTTGCCAAATGAGCGCTTTTTCGACCAAGCACAAAGTTCTATTTACAATATCATAAATAGAAGTTTTAAAGACTCCGCCTCCGCCAAAAAATCACTTCTTGGAAGGCTTGGTAGCAATCTCCGGAAGCGGCATCTCCCCTAACGCTCTCGCTGCGTCAAATTTGTCGTATTCCTTCAAGGCTTTCTGCTCGGCCAACTTAGCCGAAATCTTGCCTGCTCCTTGAAGAATATCTTTTCGTTCGAATTTGAGGAACTCATCCAGTGCGTCTTTCCAATCGCTCATGTGCATCGGGATGTGCTCCTTGGCCATCATCTCGGCGTGATCGAGGTACATCGATACAATCCGGTTAAGCGTGTCGATCTCTTCTTTCGAAAGATAATTCTTGGCAACCGTGACGTCGTCCTTTTGGACCCGTTCACCTGCCCAAGAGGTCAGTCCCATGTTGTCCTTCGTGGCGTCGGAACGGGAATAGACGATCTCGGCGGCCGTACGGCCGCTGACGGCGTAATGCATCTTATTCTGGACGGTCTTGTAGAATTCCGACGTTTTCTCGTCATGGGGATCATAGTCGACGCTCGTGGCATAGATGTCGCGGACCGCTTGATAGAGCCTCTTCTCGCTGGCGCGGATCGCCCGGATCCGGGAAAGCAGTTCATCGAAGTAATCCTTGCCAAAACGGGCCGGGTCCGCGAGCCGCTCATCATCAAGAGCAAAGCCTTTGACCATATAGGAATGAAGGATGCCATTCGCCCATTTGCGGAAGGTGTTTCCTACCGAGGATTTGGCCCGGAATCCAACGGCGATAATCATCTCAAGGTTGTAAAAACTCGTTTCGCGTTTGACTTCTCGCACGCCTTCTTTTCGAACTACTAACTGGGACTTAGTCGTTGAGGTCTTTGAGCACTCTCCGCTTTTGTATATATTCCCAATATGTTTGTAAATGTTTTCTTCGCTCGTTTGATAAAGACCAGCCAAGGCTTTGACGGTCATCCAAACGTTGTCCCCACTCAAAAGAACTTCTACTTTGTCACCCTTTTTGGGCAACTCATAAATCAATATCTTGCCTTGCTTGTCATCCATGTCTTTTTCTTCCGGAAATATTTTACCATGCCCGGAATGGTTCGCGGTTCTCTTTTCAAGGGGGTTAGGTTATCGGGTACTTCCGAGCCAATAAATCGTAGGTCTCCTCTTGATGATGCCCGCCGAAGGAATCATCGAGAAGCACCGCTGATCAATCGATCGCCAAAGAATCAAGAAAAGGCAACTCCCGCTCCGCTAGGGGCGGGGAATTGCCTTTGGCTTTCAAACATTCGAGGCTATAGCCTCTCCACCGCAGCGCGGCTCTTGCTCAGACAATCTTCGCGGTGAAGCTTGGACGGATGCCAACAGGCGCGCCGCTGGTGCTGGCGCCACTATAGTCGACATCGCCGCCGAAGCCGACGCGCGACATGCAGTAGTAGTTCTTCGATTCCGCATAGGGCGAGCGCGACCACCAATAACCATTCCCGTAATAGGAAGAACCGACGTTCATCAAGGCACCAATGGCCCTCGCGTAGTCGGTAAGGACGCCAGTGCGCGATGCCAAGGATGTCGTCGATGAGCCGAATCCATAGCTCGTATTGAGGAGGTCCTGATAGGACAGGGCGAAAATCTTGTCGCTCGTGTTCGCACAGTTAAAGTGTAATGTTGATTGAAGGGTATTGGGCATCGCTGTCGCCTCGGAGTTGTCCACCTCCGTCGTCGCAATATGAGCCTTTTCGTCCGTGGTGAAGGCGACATCAAGGAAGCCCTTGCCCGTGAAATTGCCCACGGAATAGGCACTGCCGTCAAGGCCGTTCAGGGCTGCCCGGAGGGTCGAGTACTTGTAGTTGTTTGCATAGACCGTGGAACTGGAGATGGTGCGGCTATCGTGAGAGGTGTAATAAGGGTTCACGTCGAGGATCTTCTCGGACATGACGAGGCCCGTGGTGCTTCCTTTTCCGGAAAGGACCCGCCAAACGATCGGCTCGACCTTGAAGTAATACACCGTTCCCGTGACGAAGGTCGTATTGCCCGAAGCGGACTTGTTGTTGGTAGCGACGTTGCCCTTATCGTCTACGTAAGTCGCGGCCGTGATTTGTTTGTATTCGTCGGTGCCATACTCGATGTAGCCGTCGGAGTCAGTGTCAGTAGCCGAAGCAAGAGCCGTTAGTGTGGCGGAGTCCTCCACCACCGTCTGCGGGTATTTCCCGAGGGTGTAGGAGGAGCCCAAGGCATAATGGTCGGAGCAGGAGAACGTGATGACTCCGCTGGCGACCGAGGAATCCCCGCTCCCGAGGGCGAGCACTTTGACGTAATTCGGATAATAGCCGGAGAAGTCGCAGGTGAAACTCAGCGCGGAGGTCGCGTCATAGGTCGCGGATTGGGTGTCGCTGAACGTCTTGGTCGCGGACCAGAACACCTGAAGGCTCGCGGTGGCGTCGGCCTTGGCCAGTTGGATGCTCTTCATCCCGCGGATCGGGTCGGTGTTCGTGAGGTAGCCGCCGCCTTTGATGGTCTGCCAGACATCCGTCGGGTTATAGAAGGAGTTGTATTCGAATCCGACCGGATTCCCGAGGCCGGTCGTTGCGGAGCCGTTCCCGGAATGGACGCTCGAGGCGGAGTACGCCTCGGTGCCGATCTTGTTCGCGCTCGCACTGAAGGTGATCGAATAGTCGGTCTCGGTCCCCAAGGCCGGATTGATCCCGGCGCTGGAAGTCGCGCTCAAGGAAACGAGGCCGTGGCTTTTCTCAATTCCTTCCGAGCCGAACGGGAAACCGCGTCTTCGCTCACGCCCCCCTCCTTTTTATGGAAGAAATAGGCGGAGATATCCAAGATGAAGGCGAAAGCCGCCAGGAAATCGATGGCCGCGTTGAAGAAATTCGAAAAGCCCATTCCGTCCGAATCGTCCATCGCCCAGGCGACGATCAGGAAAATCATCCCCAGAACGTCGAGGACCACATAAGGCGTGAAGAACTCCGTCACCAGATTGCGGCTATTGGTTTTGCGGCCGCTGATCAGGTAAATGAGGAAGGCGATCGTGCCGCAAGAAAGAACGCCATGGGCCACGAAGAGGGTCAAATCGCTCGCGGGGAAATACCAGGCCCTCGAGAAATCGATCGGGGTTTTCACGACGGCGGTGACATCGTTCACGACATAAGAAACCGCCGAAGCGGACAAGGCGGCGACCAAGGTTCCGAGAATCAGGTTTTCCTTGCGGAAGATCATCCCGATGATCAAAAGAACAAAAGCGACGCCTTGAAGCACCATCAGGGTCGTTCCTTCGATCGGGAGCGTGATGTTATTGTATTGGCAATAGACAATCGTGAAGATCGCCATCGTGATATAGATGACGGCGGCGACCGCCGTGAAAGCCAGCCCCAGGATCTTCTCGCGTTTCATGGACAACATAGGAATTCCCCTCCTTAGGATTTCAATTCTAGTTCTTTTTAATAGACTGAGCCCTTGGTATTGACGGTGACATTAAGGGGATGGCCTTCGATCGCGAGGGAAGAGCCGTTCCAATAAGCAAAGACATGAACCTCGAAAACGCTGCCTTCTTTGACGCCCTTCGTCGTCACGGTCCAAACGTGGCTCGAAGCGTCTTCCGCGATGCTCACGCCGCTTCCCGAAGTCCCGTCGGTCGTCACCAAAAGGCCGGCCCCCGAGGTCACCAGGGTGAAAACAAAGGTCGTTTTCTCGCGATCGGCCGGAGAAAAGTCAACGCCGGTATAAGCCGCGACGGCAAGGCTGTCGGACGATTTCATGAAAGCGTCTTTCGTCGAACCGCTCGCGCTGATCGCGATCAGATCCCGCCGCAAAAGATCCTCTTGGGAAAGAGAGGCGCTCGAAGAGGGCTCGCCTGAGGAAGTCGAATTCCCGTTCGAATTGAAACCGAATTGGCCGCTCGAAGAGGCGTTCTTGTTCGCCAAAGCGAAGGGAGGGAGGCTCGCGCCGAGGATCCCGCCGCCGACGAGAAGGCCGATGAAGAAAGCGAAGAAAGGCGAAGGCCCTCTTTTTTAAAGGAAGGCGAGGATTGAATCTCGGGGAACAAGGTCCCGTAAAAGAACTCGGAAGGCTTGCCAGGGTAAAGGGCAAGCAAATGGTTTAGCGTCGCCAAATTCGGGCAGGCATCGCCTTTTTCGTAGGCGACAAGAGTCCGTTTGTTCACGCCGATTTTCTCGGCCGCTTCTTTTTGGCGGAGGTGGACCGAGAGGCGCAAGGCCCGAATGTTCGCCGCGACTTTCTGATCGTCATAAGCCGGATTGGCGTCTTTGAAAGGCGCGGGCGAAGGATTCATGAGCAAAAGATCGTCGAGCGAAAGCTGAAGCTCGTTGGCCAAAGAGGGCAGAATGGAAATCGGCGGGTTCGAGGCGCCCGATTCGATTTTGCTGACCGCGGTGTCGGTATAGCCCAAAAAGGAAGCCATTTCACTTTGGCTGACTCCGAGCAATTTACGCCGCTTGGCGATGTATTCGCGTAATTCCATAATGAGGCCATTATCCTCCAAAGACTCTAAAGCGAACCCCTGCTTCGAAAGATCAGTGAAGCATCAACAAACCATGAGAATCGAAAAACGTCAATTCGCCGAAGAAGATGCGGCTTCTTTTTCGGAATCATTCGAATAAAGGAAGAACGTCGAGGCAAAAGCCTCAACCAGCGAAATCTCCGAAAGGATCGCGGTGAGGAGCCCCAATAACTCCAGCTCTCGGCCAAGCCGCCGGCGATCGCGAAGCAAACGCCCGCACCCGAAAGAAAGAACGAATTCACCTCGGTGTTCTCCGAGACGCTGAATTTCGGATTGCTCTTCCCTTTGACGAGCCCCGCGACGAGATAGAACGTCGTTTCGATGAGCCCAGCCGCGGCGACCATGTACCAGATGAAGCCAAGCCAGGCGGCAAAGGAGGTGTCATAGAGATCGTTGATCTTCATATAGACGTCAACGTTGCCGAAAAAAATGGCGCTTCCGAAGAGCGGCATTCCCACCGCCGCGGCGATGAAGGCCGTTTTCTTGTCATTCCGGAGCCAAGCGACGGCCATGGCGAGGCCGTCGGCCAAGACAAGGAAATCCAAAAGGAGATCCGAAAGCAAAAAGGAATTCGCCTCGCCTTGAACGTACGTCACAATCGAGACGACAAAAGAAAAAATAGCTAAGGCACAGGCGAGAAAGCCTCCGAGAATCGCATCGAGTTTCGCGACGCGGCGATTAAAGAGCATAGATCTGCCTCCAATGAGACTTTTTATACCATCGAATCGGGCTTTTTTTCAATCCGAGCCCCGCCGTCTCCAAGCGAGGAAAATCCGCCAAAGAAAAAAGGAAAAAGCGGCGGTTTTTAAGAAACGAAAACTTAATCATCGCGTTTTTAAGTCGCAATCATCGGACTTTTAGGGGAAACCCCTTCCGTTAACGGAAGGGAAACTCGGAAAAAACTCCAAAAGAAAGAGGGGTTTCTTCGCCCCTCTTTTCTTCTCAGTTTGTGCAAAATAAGAACCGGATCAGAAAACGAAACGACAGCCGCTACCAAATCGTGACCCGCTTCGCCTCGGGGAGATACATTCCGTCTTTTTCCGTCACGCCGAAAGCCGAATACCATTCCGGGAAGTTCCGGGGTTGCATGTTGGCACGGAGTTCGGTCGGCGAATGGACATCGATCGAAAGAAGGAGCTGCTGATATTGGGGCTGAGCCTTCTGGCACCAGATCTTGGCCCAGGCTTTGAAATAGCCTTGGTAATCGGGATCCGGAAGCGTCTTCAAAACCGCCAAAGTGACGGCCATTCCACCATTGTCGGCGATATTCTCGCTCACGACCAACTTGCCATTCACTTTGCTGCCGCAGAAAGGAATGCCATCGAACTCCTCGACCATCGCCTTCGTCTTGTCTTTGAAGGTCTTGAAATCGCTCTTGCTCCACCAGTTATGGAGGTTGCCATTCTCATCGCATTGAGCGCCGTTATTGTCGAAGGCGTGCGAGATTTCGTGACCGATGACCGCGCCGATGGCGCCGAGGTTCTCGCTCCGCGATTGCTTGAGCGAATAGAACGGATACTGCAAAATCGCGGCCGGGAAGGTGATGTCGTTCGAATACGGATTATAGCAGGCATTGACCATATTGCCCGGCATGACCCAAAGGGTACGATCGACGGGGGTGAAGAGTTTATGGAGAGCGTAGGCGGTCTTTTCGTTATCGATCGTCGAGGCGGCTTCATAGAAGGAGCTCTTCTCGTCGACCGTCAAGCTCTTATAGAGCTCTTGGATCTGATCCGGATAGCCCATCTTGATCACGATCTTGTCGAGTTTGAGGATCGCTTTCTTCTTGGTGTCTTCCTGAAGGAAGTCATTCTTGGCCATCCTCTCCTTATACATCGCGATGATGGACTTCACCATGTCAACCACGTCCTTCTTCGCCTCTTCGCCGAAGTAGGTCTTGCCATAATAGAGCCCGACCACCTCATCGAAGGCGCCGAGGGCGCTGACCCGATAAGCCATCTTCTCCACCGAGGGGTTCTCTTTGAGGCCGATCAAAGTCCGCCGATAGAGCCCGCCTTCGTCCCGGAGGGATTCGGAAAGATAACCGGTCGCCCCAAGCAAGGTCTTGACGTAAGCCCAATGCTTATAGAGCGGAAAAGTCGCGGCGGTGAAGAAATTCGAGAACGAGCGGACAAAACGCGGATCAAAGGCGATCAATTTCTCCGGCAAGCGACCATAAAGCCCTTCGAGGAGTCCTTTGAAATCCAAAGGCTTGAGTTCCTCAAGCGCCTGCCGCAGCGGGACCGGATTGTAGTTCTTCACGTAATCGGCCCACTCCTCTTGGCTCTTCACGATCTTGGAGATGAGCTGATCGAAGGCAAGGGTGTCTTTGAGATAAAGCGCTTGGTCTTCTGGCGAAAGATCCGTGTGGCTCAGGACCTTTTGGGCCATCGCCGAATAGATGCCCAATAAAGCCTCGCCTTGCTTATTGCCTTCCGCGTAATAAGTCGTATCCGGAAGGATCGTGCTCGGGCCCAAAAGGAAGAAGCAATGCTGGCTCGTATCCTTCATATCGACGTCGACGCCCATCTGGAGCGGCAAGACATCGCCTTCGAGCACCATCGTTTGAAGATGGGCGTTGAGGTCGGCGATATCCTTGAGCGACTGGATTCTCGTCAAAGCCGGGATGACCGGGGCGAGGCCCTCTTGGTTACGGCGTTCGACATCGAGGCCTTTTTTGAAGAGCAAAACGGCTTTCGCCATCTCGGGATCCGGGATCGCCTTCTTCCCTTCGGCCATCGCCTTGAGATCGGCGATCAAAAGCTTCTCGACGCCGACATCGAGCTCGGCAAAGCCGCCGGCGGTCGGCCGATCGGCGGGAATCACCGCCGTTTTGAGCCATTCGCCATTGACGGCATGATAAAGATCATCTTGAATTCGAACGGATTCTTTTTCTTCCATGCTTAAGAAAAACTCCTTTGATGTTGGATTTACTTTAGCATCACCCTCTGAAATGACAATAAAAATGAACGGACGAGGAATCAGTCTTTCTTTACGCCGAGAATCAAAAAGGAATGGGGACCCTCTTCCGCCTTGAGGATTCGGAAATCCTCTTCGAAAAAGCGGGCTTCTTCCTCGGCCGGCAAAAGATCGCGTGAGAGCTCTTCGCCCAAGCCTTCATGGTGTTCATGAAGCTCTTTTCGGGAGAGCGAATGGACGATGGCGAAACGCCCCTGAGGAACGAGGACCCTCTTGAGGGCCTTCGAAAGAGCCTTCGGATCAAGGAAGTGCGGATAAGCGTCATAAATCACCGCGAAATCAAAGACGTTGGCCTCGGGGTAATCGAGGAAATCCCCCTGAACGAAGTGGGCCCAGGCTTCCGAGCGGTATTTCCTTTGGGCGATCGCGATCATCTTTTCCGAGAGGTCGATCCCCACCACCGGCGTGGACGATAACGCGTGAAGTTTGGCGCTGATCACGCCGGTTCCGCAGGCGATGTCCACCACCTTATCCCCTTTTTGGATCCCGAGGCTCCTCAAAAGAGAATCCATCTCGGAGGGATTCTCGACGGGCAAAGAATCCCAAGAAGGGGCCAGACGATCGAAATAGCGTTCCACCGGATTGCTCTTTTTCATCTTAAGAAGCGAAGAAGGTCGCGGTGTTGATCTTCCCATATCCCCCAAAGCTCGAAGGATAGGCGAAGATGTCGCTCGCGAGTTCCTTTCCTAAAAAGGCCTGGGTGATCTCGTTTGTTTTCGCCGTCAGATCAACGTCGGAGAAAAGCGAAGGATAGACCGCTTTGGCGTTCGCCCAGGTATTGGATAAGGCCAATTCATAATTGGTGTAATAGGCGTTATAGGCCATCTGGAGATAGACTTCGCCGGTGGACCAGGCTTTGACCGTGGAAAAAATCGTCGAATCCGCCTGATATTCCGGTTTGATGTTCTTCACGGCGGCCGCGTCGATGATCATCGTATCGATCGAAGGGCCGAGGGCGGCGAACTTCTCTTTTTCGATCTTCTGAACCCCGTCTTTCGAGAGGCCATCAACCACGTTGGCAATCGAAGCGATGTTAAAAGGCTCGTAGTTCTGGGCGGTCATGAGATAATCCGTGGTCCCCCAGTTCCCGAGCCCGCAGATATAGGCTTTCGGGGCATCCGCCAAACTGATCGATGCCACTTTTGCCGCGATTTTATTCTTTTCCGACGTCACGAAATCGTTGAGGGCTTTGGCTTTCGCCTCTTTTTGGAAGATCGTTCCTAAGAGAGTCACGCTTCCGGCAAAGGAGGTATCGAAGACCCCTTTCGGCCCGGTCTTCATCGTGACGACCGGGATGCCCAATTGCTCTTGGAGGGCATCTTCTTTCGTCACGTCTTCATACTCGGAGATGACGATATCGGGCGCGCAGGAAAGAATCTTCTCCGCTTCGGCGGCTTGGGCGTTCGGGCCCCCAAC
>DAIQMS010000030.1:0-6604 GCA_036788815.1 Bacillota bacterium | reverse complement strand
GCGAACGAGAGGATCGACAAAAGAGCGAAAGGCAGTTTATTTTTCATCGGGATCTCCTCCTAGAGTGATGAATTTCCGCTCGTGGATATCTTCCACGAGGACTTGAATCCCATAGATGGCGCTCAAGGCTTCCGAAGTCAGAATCGAGGCATCGCCGCTTTGGGCGATCTCCCCATCCTTGAGCAAGTAGAAGGTATCGCCGAAGAGGCTTGCTAACGAAAGGTCATGGATCGAGACAAGGACGCTCACGCCCTTTTCGTGGGCGAGACGCCTCGACTCTTTGAGGATCAGTTCCTCGTTGGCGATATCGAGGTTCCCGGTCGGCTCATCGAAGATCAAGAGATCCGGTTCTTGAGCCAAAGCCCGGGCGATTGCGACTTTCTGCCGTTCGCCGCCCGAGAGGCAGTTCACATTTCGGAGGGCCAATTCCTTGAGCCCCATTTCTTCAAGGATGCCTTCGACGATCTCCTGATCTTTTTTGCCCGGGAAGTAACCGAAATGGGCCAAGCGGCCCGAAAGTACGGTATCGAAAACACTCATCTCGCCAAAGGCGATCATTTGGGGAACGTAGGCAATCACCTTCGCCCGTTCCGCCCGCTTCATACTCGCGAGTTCTTTGCCATCGAAGAGCATCGATCCGCCAAAGGGCTTCTCAAGGCCGACGAGGCATTTGAAGAGGGTGCTCTTGCCCGAGCCATTCCGGCCCAAGAGAATCCCCACCTTTTTCTCTTCAAGGGCAAAGGAAACGCCTTTGAGAACCAAAGGGCTCTTCTTCGAATAGCCGAAAGTGAGGCCTTTGACGCTCAGCATAAGGACCCCTTCTTTCGCTCAAAGATCATCGCCAAGAAGAACGGCGCCCCCAATAAGGAGGTGATCGCCCCGACCGGTAAGGCACTCCCATTCCCAATCGATCGGGAGAGAGTATCCGCTAAAACCACCAGCAAAACCCCCGCAAAAAGCGTGGCGGGGATCAAATAGCGATGATCCTGCCCCAAGATTTTCTTCATGATGTGCGGGGCGATGATACCCACAAAACCGATCACACCCAAGAAAGAGACGCAGACGGCGGTGATAAGGGAAGCCAATAAAAGCGAGACGAAGCGGAAGAACTCGACATGAACCCCAAGGGTCTTCGCCATATCATCCCCGCCTAAGAGGGCGTTGTATTTCCAAGACGAAAGGAGGAAATAAAGGAAGCCAACGAAAACCACCACTGCCATGAGGAGATCGCTGGAATAGGTTGCCCTTCCCAAGTCGCCAAAGCTCCAAATGACCGCGGCCGAAAGCCCGACGTCAGTCGCATAGAACTGAAGCACGGTCGTAAGAGCGGTCCAAATCGAACCGATCGCGATGCCCGCCAAAACAACCACGCTGGGGGAGAAAGAACGGATCCGGCATAAACCCAAGATCAAAAGGACCGATAATGCCGAGAAAAGGAAAGCGACCAAGGAAGTCGAATAGAGATTGATTCCCGTGGTATACGCCGTCAGGTTGTTGCCGGTCGAAAGGAAGCCACCGGCCATTCCGATGATGGAAAGGTTGGCCCCGAAGACTGCGGCATTCGAGACGCCTAAGGTCGACGGCGAGGCCAAATCGTTGCCTAAGACCGTCTGCATGATAAGGCCTGAGAGAGCCAAGCCCGCCCCGGCGATGATGGCGGCAAGAACCCGGGGGATCCGGATCGAGTAAATAATCCGATTGTTGGCTTCGCTCGATTTTTGGGCGAGGGCGGCAAAGCCCTCGGCCAAAGACATATGCGAGGAGCCAACGAAAAGGCAAAAGACGCTCACAAGAAGAGCCAGAACGCCCAAAAGAGCGAGGATCGAGATCTTTTTCTCTTTGGCTTTCCTGAGGGCGAGTTCCATAACCTAGAGGAATATAACACAACGCGCCTATAAAAAGATAAAAAATGCGTTATTGTTTGTTAACTTAAATCGTTAAATATACTTTATAGAACATTTTGTTTTATAATTGGTCAAGAAAAGAAACACCATGGACCAAAGAATTGTGAAGACCAAAGAAGCCATCCACCAGGCATTTTATCAAGCCTTGAAAAAGAAGGATTATTCCGCGATCACAATTCAGGATATCTTAGATGAAGCCAAGATCTCCCGGAGCGCCTTCTATGCCCATTTCAAATCGAAAGAAGAGGTTCTCCTTTCGATTATTTCGGATATCTTTGACCATGTCTTCTCCCACCACCTCGAAGAAGAGAAGACGCATGACTTCTCCCATTCGAGCATCCTTGATTATTGGGAATACATCGAACACTACCTCTACCACCTGGAAGAAGAAAAAGATCTCATCAACGCCGTTCTCTCGAATAGTTGCCGCGAGATCGTCATGCAAGAGACCGAAGAGAAAATCGCGCCTTTAGCGATGATCATCGTTGGAGAACAAAAAGACCGCTACGAAGGATTGCCGGCCTCTCTGTCGGCGGACATGGTGAAGGAAACCATCATAAAAGCAACCGAATACTGGCTTAAAAATGGCTGCCAAGAAACCCCGGAAACAATTGTTGACTATATTAAGAAGTTGAGCGGCTGTCGTTGAAGCTTAGCTGTGAGAGAATAGGGAACGGAAGCGCTCTTTGGACGAAACGATTGAGAGAACCTCAACCCCATCTTTTGAAACGAGATAGAAAACAACATTGCCCTGAATATTTAAGAGTCGATAATCGGCTTTAAGGGCAAAAGAGTTTGGAAGCGGGGTTCCCAAAGAAGGGAAGTCCCCGAGGAGACGAATTTTTTCAAGGATGCTTACGACGCCTTTTTGGGCAGTTTCCTCACCAAAAGTTAATTGGAGATAGGCGGAAATTTCCGCAAGGTCCATCTGGGCGGTACGGGTAAAATGGATGCTGACGCTCATTGAAACTTGACTCCGTAACGGGCAGCAATCTCTTCCAAAGTGCAGCTATCCTTGCCTCCGATTTCGCTCTCGCTTTGAAGCAAATGCTCTTTGAGCGCAAGCAAATCTTTCATTCGCTCGAAACTTTTGATATCCATGAAAACGCCATCGCCTTCACCATTGAGGGTAATGTAAATCGGCTCTCCGCTTTCTTTAGCAAGCTTGGAAACCGAGGCATAATCGTTTCTGAGATCGCTGGACGCTTTGATAATCATATCGTTGTTCCTCTTTAACGATAATATTTTATCTTCATAAACCACATTAGGCAACTCTGAATTCATAAAATCCTCCTACATATCCATAGACATCCCAGACGAAAACGTGCCCCACAAAATGAAAAAAAGCGCCTTTTTTTGAGAAGGCGCTCAGCCAATCAAATGATCGCTTAATTGTCGGAGCGGGCGAAGCCGTTCTTCATGAGGCAAGACACCGCAAAGAGAATCTGATCGAGGGCTTTCGAGGTCTCTTCCTCGGCCATCGTAGCCAGCTCGGCATTGGCTTCCTTGATGAGCTTCTCCGCATCCCTGTCATCTTTGATGAGGGCATCGTATTTCTCAAGGATCGCCCGCGAACGATTCGCCACCGCATCCTGATAGCGCTCAACAAGATTGGCGGTCATGCCGAAGTGAGCATCCGACAAAGCCCCGATGAGCCGGCTGGCCCAATAGAAGCAATTGCTGTCCACTTTGAGGGTGGTGCTTCCGAAATAGGATGGCACTTCCTTCATATGGGCATAAAGCGGAACGAGGGCGTTGAAGGCGTTCGAAGCGAAGGCAACCCATTCAATCGATTGCGACGCTTTCGGAAGATCGCCCCGAATCTCGTGAATCGAAAGGAACGCGGTTCTCGAGATGCCGATTGGCCGATAGATCCCTTTCTTTGGATCGTCGCCTTTCTGATACGGGTTGTAAGGCGTGCCTTGGAAATAAGAAGAGAGGGCATACTTCATTTCTTCGATGGTGATCTTATGCTCTGGAACAAGCGCCCACGGGATATCGTCGCTCTCGGGCGTGAAGTCGGCATCCGGGCCGTCCCACTTATAGGTGCGGGGATTGAAATACCGGGCCATAAACCAGGCGCGCGGGGTGTTATAGACATGATCGGAATCATCATGCGAGCCAAAGGCCAAGCGCGGATTGAAAGGGCCTTTGAGCGTCAAATCCAGATGAGCTTTACGGACGAAATCCTGCAAATCCGGGGCGCACAGGTTCTCTTTTTTGGCCCCATAGGCATCGGCGAAATCGAAGCGGTCGAGCCCAAATTGGTTCGGCATGATGACGTATTCATCGTCCTTGACTCTCCGGGCGATCCAATGGTGCCCGCCGATCGATTCGAGCCACCAAATCTCATCCTTATCCGAGAAGGCGATGCCGTTGGGCTCATAGGTCCCGTAGGTCTCAATCAGTTTACCCAAACGGAGAACGCCCTCCTTCGCGGAATGGATATAAGGAAGCACCAAAACCACAAGCTCTTCTTCGCCGATTCCGCCTTTGGTCTCCGCCTTCCCGTCTTTCGCCGGGACGTATTTCACATAGGGATCCGCGCCTAAGACGCGCGGGTTCGAGGTGATGGTCTCGGTGGCCGTCATACTGACGTTTTCTTCGTTGGTTCCAGCCGCCGCCCAAATGCCTTCTTTCTTATCGACGTTCGGCATCGCGGTGTAGCGAAGCGGATTATCGGGCAAATCAATCTCAACATGTGAAAGAGTCGAGACGTAATGACGGGGCTGATCCTTGGGATCGACTGAGACAAGCTTCTTCACGTGGAAGACGCCGGTGGGCGAATCATCATTTCGAGCGATCAGAGTCGAGCCGTTGTAGCTCGCTTTCTTTCCGACTAATAAGGTTGTGCAGGCCATAAGTTATTTTTTTCCTTTGCCGCTTCATTTTAATCCCCGTAGCGAAAGTGTCCACCGCTTTGCCTTAAAAAAGATTCGCGCGAGCGCGCGCTCCTTAATCCTTCGAAAGGAAAAATCCGCGGCCAAAGGGGCTCGGTGTGGTATGATGAAACGAAGTGTAAATCACTCAGTGGTGAGCCCAATGGAAACTAAGCAAGAAAAGCCGTGGATTATTCGTTCGATTCTTTTAGCCTTCGTCGTTCTCGTTTTCTTTTTGAACCTCGCGGTTCTTTTATTCCCCCTCGCGGGAAATTACCCCGATTATTCAATCTTTACCCTGGTGAGCTATCCTTACGCCGGGAACGACCGTTACTTCCCCTTGGCGCTGGAGATCCTCTTCTTCCTTTCGATCGCGACGATCGGCCTTTCGATCCTCGACCTCGTCAAGAAGACCCTTTGGGGCAACCTCGTCGGAATCCTTTACCTCACGCTCGAAGAAGCCGCGACGATCGCCTATCAGGCGACCAGCCACGAATTAAGCGTTTCCTCGCTTGTCCTCGCCATTCTTTCCTTGATTCTCCTCGCGGTCGATTTGGGTTTGCTTTTCTATGGCAAAGCCCACGAAAAGAGCTTGAAAGCCCCCGAAGAGGAGGCTCCGAAAAAGCCGAGCGCGAGCAAAGGGACCCTCATCGCCCTTTTCGCCTTTGACATCCTCGGCTATCTCTTCCTCTTCTTCGCCATCCTTTTCATCCCGCTTTACCATTACGTCGCCCCGGCTGGCGAGGTAAGCTGCGTCTTTTCCTCGGTGCTGGCGGGGAAATCAACCGCCCTCGAGCAAGGGGTTTATTTCCTCTTCAATCTGCTCTTCTTCCTCGCGGTGAGCTATGCCTTCGTCGATACGTTCCAAGGCTTCTTCACCGATAAGGAAAAATTCGCGAAGAAATCCAAGGCTCTTTGGACGGGCTTATTGCTCCTCGCCCTCGAGTTCTTCCTCATGGGCTACATCATCAGTTTCGTCTATGCCCTCAAAGGCGCCAAGAGCGATTCTTATTCCTTCATCCCTTTCTTGGTCTTGGCTTTTCTCTCGCTTCCCTTCGCTTTGCTCTATGGCAAAGCCAGAGGCAAAAGCGAAGAAACTCCGAAAAGAATCCACACTCTTCATGAGAGCGTCCCTCTGATCTTTGCGGTGATCCTGACCGGCGTGAGCCTTGTTTCCTTGGCTCTCAACGTCGTGGAGATCCATCTCAGTTACAACTCCTCCTCGACCTATTCGGAAACGATCCTCGTGAGCGGACTGAAGCTCCTTCAGGATTACCCTTCTCTAGGCAGCGGCTACCAAGCCCTCGCCTTCGTGATGATCACGATGTTCATCCTTTCGGGCTCGCTCCTCTTCCTTACGCTCGCGAGTTATTTCGCTCGGGCGAAAGCCTATTTCTCCTGGGCCAAAGCCAGCATCTATTTCAACGCCCTCTTCATGACTCTCTTCGGCATTTCGGGTTTCTACTTCTCCATCGCGACCGACATCACCAAGGAAAGCACGGCTAAACTCATCGCCACCTACTATCCCTCCTTCAGCTCCGCCAGCACGAATTACACCTATAAGATCTCGACCCAGACGTTCTATCTCATGATCGCCGATCTCTTGCTTCTCATCGTCATGACCGCCCTCAAAGCCCTCGAAGGCAAGAAGAGTGGCTACGATGAGGAAAATGAAGGAAGCGGAGCCGTGGCTGCCCCTTCCGCCATGCCGACTCCGGAAGCGCCCCATCTTGGAAACGAACCCGTGATTGCGGATCCCTGCCCCGCTTTCGGTGAAATCGACCGCAAAATCCCCCTCTTTGAAAAGGATTTGGCCGAGCG
>DAIQMS010000029.1:0-16805 GCA_036788815.1 Bacillota bacterium | reverse complement strand
TCGTTTTGGTGCCGCCTTCCGGATTCGGACCGAAGACCTACTGATTACAAATCAGTTGCTCTACCAGCTGAGCTAAGGCGGCAAACGGCGTGAAACGCCGATAAAGATAATACCACCCGACCCGAGGCGAAGAAATCTCTTTTATTCGGAACGGAAATTAACGGGGTTTTGCTGGGGATAACGAAGGGGAAAGATGACGAAGGGCGTCCGCTAAAGGATGGGCGGAGAGAGCAACGAGGATCGCGGTGAGGAGCCCCACCCCAATCCGAACGAGGGTCTCAAGCCAAACGACTGAGACCGGATAGCCGATGATGATCGCGTCGAGATAGAGCACGCCCGTATTGGCGGCGGTGACCACAAGGGTCGACCCCAAGACGGTCAGATAATAAGCGACGATGTGATGATCAAGCTCTTCGCCTTTTTTACGATAGATCGCCGCGACGACGCCAATGATAAGAGCCCGCAGCACCGGCGGAACGAGCCATAAGGGCAAAGTCACTGAGAAACCATAGGAGAAGACCTGAATCAGGAACTCGCCTAAGGCCGCGATGACAATGGTATCCCCCACCCCGAATAAGAGGGCGGACACCAAGATCGGAAGTGAGGCAAACGTGATGTGAACATTCCCGAAGGCGAGGGTGATTTTGGCCAAAACAAAATAAAGCGCGATGAACATGGCGTCGAGCGACATCCGATAAACCAGGGAACGCTTCATTCTGTTTCTCCTTTCCCCTCTTTCGAGGACCGCGGAATTGTAGCATATCTCCAGATAAAGTGTGCTTCTTATGTTTGGAACACTCTTCACAAGAGAAGAAAAAACCTCGCGATGGCGAGGTTCAATGATTGAATGGTGGGTGTTACAGGGATCGGACCTGTGACCTCTTCCGTGTGAAGGAAACGCTCTCCCGCTGAGCTAAACACCCTCGTGACGCACTGCTTTGAGAAGAAACAAGCCCCGAATGTTGCATCGGGGCTTATTGTTCGTTTTGGTGGGCCTTAATGGGCTTGGACCATCGACCTTGCGCTTATCAAGCGCACGCTCTAACCAGCTGAGCTAAAGGCCCACTTGCGCCCGAAAGCGCCCTAATAATATACAACGGAGACCCGCCATCCGCAAGCACTCTTGAAAGACAAAGTTTTCATTCTTTTTCTTTCGGGCCATCCCTCCGCAATTTCCGTTCGTCTTTTGCGAAGAAAAGGAAAACGAATCCCAAAGTGGCAACCCCGCTCAGGATGGCGAAAAAAGTCCAATAAGAGGTCGCGAGATAAATCGGGGCCGAAACGAAGTTGAAGGTTCCGGTCATGATGTCCATGAGGGCGGAGCAGAGAGCGAGCCCCCGGGTTAAGGCACTCGAAGGCAAGACTTGAGAAAGGTAATCGACAAAGCCAATGAAAAGAAGCGCTCCGCCAACGCCCCGGCAAGCATAGTTGGTGAAGGCAATCGCCCACGGATCTTGGAAGAGAATGATGCCAAACGAAGAGAAAAGCAGAATCCCCGCCCCGACGAGCAAGCAGTTCCGGTCGCTCTTCAAGAGGCGCTTGATCGGCTTATAGAAGGCGACGGCTACCACTTCCACACCAACCCGGAAAGCGTTAAGAAGCGAATAGTTCTGATCGCTCAGCCCTAAGTCATGGAGATAAAGGGGCAAGCAATAGCCTTCGACCGAGACGACGCCATTGAGTAAGAAATAGAAGCAGAGGAAAACCATGAAGGAACGATTAAGAAGAAGATCGCCCCACTTCGCCTTTTCCGTTTCGCGGCTCGGAAGAGGCTCCGCTTCTTCGGGATACGGGGTAAAGAAATGAAGCAAGATAAACGCCAAGAAGAAGATCCCGGCCGCCAAGCTAAAGAGATACGGGTAAATCCAAACTTCCAATAGGCCATAGCAGGCCCCGAGGGCAGCTAAGAAGCCAAGGGATCCAAAGATCCGAACGCTCGAGAAACTCTCGCCTTCCTTTTTGAGGGCCATGGAAGAGGCTCCATCCTCGATTTGGTAATAGACGCCATTGGCAAAGGCCAGAAGGATCACGACCCCGACCAAAACGCCAAAGCTCGAAAGATAAGCCAAAAGAAGCACTCCGGCGATCTCAAAGAGAATCAGGATCTTCATCAATAGAAGATTGCCCTTGAAGGTGCTCGAGATCCGCCCAAGCAGAAGGCTCCCGAGGCAAGCAGCAAAAGGAATCACGCCCAAAACGATGCTCACTTCCTCGGCTGAGAAATTCAGGGAAAGGAGGTAAAGCCCATAGAACGGCGTGAATAAAGCATCGGCGAAATAAATCAAAAAATAGACCATCCGAAAAAGAAGGACGTTATTGATCTTCTTCATGAGGATGGTCTCTTTCTTAGGGTGTTAGAACTCGAGCGTCATGACGTCTTTCCAACTCGAGGTGATGGCTAAGACTTCTTTATGATAACGCTCATTATCCGGAGTGGGATCCTTGAGGATCTCATCGATCAGGGCGGCAATCGCTTTGGCTTGGGCGACGGTGCAGCCCCGGGTCGTGACAGCGGCGAAGCCAATCCGCAAACCGCTCGTCTCCGCGGGCTTCAAGGTATCGCCATGGAGCATATTCTTGTTCGTGGTGATGCCCACCGCTTCGAGCTTGGCCTGAGCCTCTTTGCCCGTGATCCCATAGCTCTTCATGACATTGAGGAGCATCAGGTGGTTTTCGGTGCCGCTACAAACCGCGCCAAGGGCTTTGAACTCCTCATCGCAGGCCTTGGTATTATCCAGGACGCCTTGGATATAAGTCTTGAACTCCGGCTTCAAATCTTCGCCAAAGCAGACGGCTTTTGCGGCGATAATGTGCTCCAAAGGCCCGCCTTGGGTATAGGGGAAAATCGCTTTGTTGATCTTTTTGGCGAGCTCTTCATCATTCGTGAGGATGATGCCCCCGCGCGGCCCCCGTAAGGTCTTATGGGTCGTCGAGGTGACGATATCGGCGTAGTCGCACGGATTCTGAGCAAGCCCGGCGGCAATGATGCCGGCGATATGGGCCATATCGACCATGAAGTAACAATGAATAGAAGAATGGGCGTTATGCTTATCGATCTCTTCTCTCATCCGTTTGAAATCGATCGCGTACGGGTAAGCGGAGTAGCCCGCCAAGAAAAGATTCGGGTTATAGTCATCAAGACACTTGGCGATCACGTCATAGTCCAAGCGGCTATCTTCGCCCAAAGGATAATGGACGAAATGATACATCTGGGCGCTGAAGGAGACCGGCGAGCCATGGGTAAGATGGCCGCCGTCATTGAGCTCCAAGGATAAGACGGTATCGCCCGGATTGATGATCGCGTGATAAGCGGCGAAGTTGGCTTGCGAGCCCGAATGGGGCTGGACGTTCGCAAACTTCACATGGAAGAGCTGGCAAAGTCGATCGATCGCGATATTTTCGACCGCATCGACATTCTCGCATCCACCATAATACCGGTGGCCTGGATAGCCTTCCGCGTACTTGGCGGTGAAGATGCTTCCGGCGGCTTCTCGGACGGAGGCGGAAGGATAGTTTTCGGAGCAAATCAGCTCAATTCCCTCGTTTTGACGTTTCTCTTCGGCCTCAAAATAATGTTCAATGACGCTGTCTTTCATCGTTTTCCCTCCTGATTTGTTCCCTCTTATCTTCCGCGCTGCGCGAGTAAAGGCAAGCAAAAAAGCGCAACGTCCGAGAGAAAAAGAGGTATCATAGCCTCAAACATCTAAGGGAGTTCGTTTTATGAATGTGGTGTTTGTTTATTATTCGGCGACGGGAAATGGCGATGCGGTTGCCAAATATCTCCGGGAACGGGGTTATGGCTACCTCAAGATCGACACCCTTCAACCATTAGGCAAGATGCATTTCTTTAAGATGCTCAAATATGGCAAGCGGGCCATCGATGAGGAACGGGAGCAATTAGCCCCCTACACCTTCGATGTGAACGCCTGCGACCAAGTCATCCTCGGCTCTCCGATCTGGGGTGGCAGGATTGCCACGCCGATGCTGACCTTCATCAAAGATAATCCTGGCCTTAAGGATAAAGTCACCTTAGGCATCTTCTACTCCATGAGCGGCAACGCCAAGAAAGCCCCGGAGCAACTTCGAAAATATTGCCCCAACGCCAAAGTCGTCAGCCTTGAGTCGCCTAAAGAGGCGCTCGACGAGATGAAGCGCAAAGTCGATCAAGCCTTGTAAGAATAAGAAAAGCCCGCCTCAACAATGAGGCGGGCTATTTTCGTAGAAATAAAAAATTAGGCAACGCAGTTATAGGTGATAGCAACACTCTCAACGTAATTTTCAGGACTGGACAATGTACTGCTATATTCGAATTTGATGAATCCTATTTTGTCCGAAGCAGCAATCGAAACAGGCGTTCCACTGGTAATTTTCCCGTCTGCTCCCGCCGATGTCCAAGTCGTTCCGTCCGTAGAAGTATAAAACAACAATGTTCCCGTCGTGGACTCTGTCGCATGACCAGTCGCGGTTACAGAAGTGATTTCGTGGAGGGTCGTTGTGTTGTGAAATTCCCCATGGTTCTGAGCGATGTGAACAAAGTATCCACTTTGAGTGTAATTAATGTGGGCACCCGTCCATTCAACAAAATACGGGTCCTGAGTGATGGTTTTAATCGCATAAGTTGCATCCCCATCAGTTTGAGTGCTTTGAAGCCCGTTTGTACTATTAAGCGTTAAAGTCAACCCTGTTTGGTCCGCTTGAACTGCAGCAGTCTTGTTGTTCATTCCGACTCCGGCAAGGACCACAAGCGCCGCTACGGCTGCTAAGGAAATCCCGCCCATCATCATCGTCTTTTTGCTTAAAACCATAGAAAATGCCTCTTTTGACCCAATCACTATAATGAATTGACGAAACCTTTGCACTAAATATCGGTCACTTTTTAGTGTAAGTGCTTTCCGAAAAAACACGAAAAAAGCTCGACTCAGAGGGGTACTGAGCCGAGCCTTAACCGAAGGAAACTAGTCTTCGTCAGGAATGGTCGCGGTTTTGTTGTAGACCTGGTAGGTAACGGTCTCGCTGCCATCCGCGTTGGTGGTGACGATTCTCTCATAGAGGCCGACTAAGGACATCGCGCCGATTTGTTTGGCGTGGAGGCTATAGAGGGTCTTGCCTTGGTCGACGAAGCGATTGATGACCAATTTGTTGAGGAGAGTCTTGTAGACGAGACGCCGCTCCTGATCTTCCGTGTCCTCAGTGAGGAGGAAGCGGGTGTAACTCGCGTTCTGGAAGGCGGTGTAGGCATAGGCGGTTTCTTTCTCCGTCCCATCCATCACGTCGATCTGTTCGACCGCGAGGAAGCTGCCTTCTTTGAAGAGGCCAAAGGACGAGAGCGAGGTGGTTTCGTCGTCTTCTTTGATGGTGAGTTCTTCGGCGAAGAAGTTGTATTCCACGCTTTCGATGTAGGCGAGGCCTTTTCTCCAGGAACCCGTCACCGTGACGTTCGTATCGTCTTCGAAGTCATCGAATTCCATCGTATCATCGAGCAAATCGTTGAAGGCCCCGCTCCGGAAGCCCATGCCATGGAGCTTGGTTTCCTTCTCTTTCTCTTCGTGTTCCTCTTCTTCTTTTTCAGCACTCGAAGTGGCCGCGGAAGAAGAGGCTTCCGAAGCCGTGGTGCTCGTTGAAACGCTCACGGTGGCCGTTGCGGAGATCGAGCCCTCTTTCATCTCGTTGTAATAGAGGACGATGGTTTCGGATCCGCCTTCCGGCAGGGTGTAGACGATTTCGTCTTTCTTCGCGTAACCCGTCTTATCGGAGTCCGCGGTCGAAGTCTTGACGGAATAGGAATCGAGAGCCAAGGAATCGAAGCTCGCCAAGGTCGCATTCACGTCGTTCACATTGAAGACGATCGGCGAGGTGGCTTCCCCACCGGCGGCTCGCTTGAGTCCGGAGGGCGAAGAAGTCGTATTCGCGGCCAATAAGGCCGTCGAGACAATTTCCTTTTGCATTCCGGTCGGCTGAGCGGCGACTTTCGAAGTGGAGGCGCAGCTCGCGAGTAGCGAGGCACCGAGGGCGGAGACGACAAGCGGCAAGATCAACATTTTTTTCATAAGCATTACGCTCCTTACACCTTGTTTACGGAGCCTAACGCCACTTTGTTGAACTTGCCAATTTATTTCGTAATTGAATTTCCGTTATAAGTGTAGATTCTTTGGTTATTTTGATAAGAAAGTAAGAATTGTCCAAATCCCGCTTTGTTGATGATATAGTGGGTCGAATCGTTCCGTAAGACACCATAAGTCGATGCGGTTTCGTCCTCTTCGTAATACTCGACATGGGCGTAATAATGTTGCTCACTTTGAAGTAAGCGGATCGAGAAATGGGATTCGAGCTGGTAGTCCTTGAAGACGTTGTAGCTAAAGGCGAAGACGCCGACCGTCGTGTTCTGGCTCATGAGGGCGAACTCCCCTGCTTCTTCGACGTTTTGGAGCCGGAGCGAGAAGCCTTCTTTGCCTAACGCATCTTGGGCGGTTCCGCTCATCTGGTATTCGACTTCGTCTTCATCGACGATCACGCCCCGGACGCTTCGCCAGACGTTATTCTGGATCACGCTCGAGAAATAGAGGATCTCCTCTTCCGGGAGCACGATCTTCTGGTCATAGGTTTCACCATTCCACGTGTAGGAAGCCGTTTCGACCGTAAAGGAAATCTCGCTCCCCTCGAAGGCGTTCCTCACCGGGCTTTGAAGCATCTCGTACGAATCGACAACGCTCTGGAACGTCGGGGCCGACGAATGGGCCCTCAAAGGCCGACGGAGGCCTTCCGTCGTGGCGGTCGTCGTCTTCTTCAATAAAGGATATAAGGAGGCGACTTCGTACCCCAAGGCGTCTTTCTGGGTCTTAAGGGGCGAGGTCGGAAGATCATTGAGCGAGGTTTCAATCAAGCTCGAAGAGGGAACGATGGTATTGGGCTTAAGCGCCATCGGAATGACGACGGCCAAAGCGATGGCCGCGCAGCCAAATGCTCCCATCGCCACGAAGAAGGGGGTCTTATAGGAGTGGCGTTTCTTTTCGTCTTGTTTCGCGTGGTATGCCGAAAGGATGGACGAAGCACTCGTCTTGATCTCGTAGGATTCGACGGCCTTTTTGTTCAGGTCTTTTTCGAATTGCTCATCCATAGAGGGTTCACTCCTTTCTGTAATTTATCGATCGTCTCGCTGTAGGTATACGTCAATGTCCCAATTGGTCGTTTCGTGATCTTGGAGATCTCTTTGAAGGTCAGGTTACTCAGGACATGGAGGGTATAAACCTGGAATTCGAAGGGGCTTAGGAGGGATTTGATCTCTTCCAGTAGGCTCCCCGATTCGTCTTTGGGGGGATCCTCGCTTCCGATCAATTCGGAAGTGTCTTCTTTATCGAGCTCCACCTCCGCATGCCTTTTCCTTAACTCATCGATCGCCTTATTCTTGGCGATCTGGAGAAGATAGGAGAGAGGGTTCAGTCGGCAGGAGATCTTGTTGATGTTCTCAAGGAAGGTGACGTAGGTGTCTTGGAGCAGGTCTTCGCTGAGGGCATAATCCTTAAGGTAAGAGTAGATAAGGAAATAAACCCGCTTCTTCGTGAGTTCGTAGAAGGGGGCAAATGCGCCATCGGGATCTTTTTTGAGCGCTTCGGAAGCTTCCTGAATCGCTCGTTTTTCTTGCTCTTCCACGACCTCCCCCTCACTAGGTATACGAATGATAATCCCATTTTGTTGAAAAAAAGAGAGAAAAAACAATGAAAAGGATTTCTTTTGGATCCTTCTACGTTTTTACAAAAGAGCGAATTTTTGTTTTTTTCTCCGATGGCAAAGCCGAGGAAAAAGAAGGGAAAAGAGGAGCCCCTATAAGATTTGTTATAGTAAGCGATGATGGCCAAGCGCCCTAAATCCTCCGCCTCTTTGCGGTTTTATCCCATCCTTTTCGGTTGGGGAATCGCTCTCCTTTTGATCGAAGAAGCGACGGCGAATCCCGCCTTCCTATTTCCCACCCTTCCTTTTGGCATTCTCGCCCCTTTCTTTCTTCGGGTCGCTTTTCTTTTGGGCATTAGCCTTGGCATCCTCTTCTTCGCCCGCAAGCCCCGCTTTCCCAATGGGATTTTCCCCCTCATAGCCCTTCTTTCGCTCGGACTATCTTTTATCCCTGCTCCAATGGGACTCGTTTACGCTTTCCGAATGCTCCTTGCCCTTTTTTCGGGAGCGCTAGCGGGTGGATTCGGGAGCGACTTCTTTCTTTTTTTCACCAATCGGGAAAAGGGTTTCTCTCTCGGGCTTGCTTTTCTTTTTTCGCCGTTGGCATATCTCCCCGTCAACTCCGAAATCCTTTCTTTCACCCTTTTGGGCCTCCTGGCTTTGGCCTTTCTCTTCCGGAAGCCTCTTCCGGAAAAGGCCCATCCTCTCCCCTACGAGGCGCTCCCCGAATGGTGGCTCCTCGCTCTCAGTTTTTTGGCTTTCGTTTTAAGCGGTTCTTTCTGTCTTTCTTTTTTAAAGAATCTCGTCCCTCTTGATTTCTCCTTCCTCTATTGCGCTCTCGGCGGAGGGCTTGCTGGAATCATCCTAGCCTTCTCTTTCTTTAAAAGCCGAAAGATTTATCTCACTTATGGCCTCTACCTTTCCTTTCTTTTTTCGGCCTTGGGCGGAATTGCTCTTTTCTTCTCAACTGAGGCAATTGGATTGGCTTTTGCAGGTTTTTTTCTCTCCTTGTCCCATACTTTGGGCCTCTTTTCCCTTTATTACGTTTTGGGGGTCTACACCAAAAAATACCAAAATCTCCGTTTCTATTCCTTTGGCGCTTTTTCTTCCGCTCTCGCCTACGTCTTAAGCCTTCTCTTCTCCCTCTACCTTCCTTTTTTTCTTCAAGAAGAGAATCGCTATTGGGCTGCCCTTTTCGTGAGTGTTCCCCTCATCGTCCTTTTCTTTACGCCACTCTTTTTCCAAAACGAAAAAAGCAAAGATTGGGTTAGGGATTTGCTCCGGAACGAAGTCAGTTCCTCTGATCCCTTAAGCGCCCTCTTTGAAGAAAAGGGGCTCTCAAAACGCGAAAAGGAGGTGGCCCGGTTTCTTCTCAAGGGATTAACCCTCCGTCAGATCGCCGGGGAGATGGGCCTGTCCTATCCGACCATCAACACCTATCAAAACGCGATCTACCGAAAATTAGGCATCGCCAGTCGGGCCGAACTCCTTCTCCTTTGTCATCCTTTGCTCCGCTAAAAAGGCTATTTCATTAGAACTAATGACTAGGCAAAGGAGACTCGGGGTCCTAATTTGGGTCTGAAAGAAGGTATCGTCCCATGCGAATCCGCTCTCTTCTCCTCCCCCTCGTCATCTTGGCCCTTTCGGGTTGTACAATCCCGAATGGCTTCGTGGCAAACTCCCCAACTTCTTCGACCACCATTGCTGAGAACAGCGCTCCTTCCTCGGAACCCTTTCTCTACGGAGAAGACTATATCGCCACTCACTTGGGAAATGAGTATTGGATCGAATATACCTACCAAACGAAGAGCAATGGCTCTTTGGGGGAGGCAATCACCCTCACGAGCGCTCATAACGCCGAAGGGTATTACCTGAAATCCAATGATGGCACCGAGAACCTCTTCATCAAAGAAGGAGTGAGCTACGCCGTTTATCTCCCCAATGACCAGGGTATCCTAGAAAAAGTTCCCGATCTCACAGTGGATGAGGAAACAGTCAAAGGCTACACCACATCCTTCTTAACCTATATGACGATCTATGAGGTGGCCAAAGATGACCTCACCCCGGATGGCGAAGAAACCATTGCCGGAAGAGTTTGCCTTAAATATGTCTTCCATTCCTCCTTTCTCACTTCGGTGATAGATCTTCATTACAGCATCGACAAAAAGACCGGCGTTTGCCTCCGCTACAAATCGGTTGTCCTCTCGGGAAAAGATACTGGGGCCTTTGAGTTCCTCTGCACCGTTTTCAAGGACGCGAACGTCACGCTTCCAGCCCACGCCTAAAAAGCAATAACCCAAAAAGAAAAGCCCAACCGGAATTTCGATTGGGCTTCTTTTTTTGGAGTAAAGCGAACGATTAACGTTTGCTGAACTGCGGCGCGCGACGAGCGGCCTTTAAACCGTACTTCTTGCGCTCTTTGGCACGCGCATTACGCGTGAGCATGCCAGCGACCTTTAAGGTCTTGCGATCTTCGCCAGCGACCAATAAGGCGCGAGCGATGCCAAGGCGAATCGCCTCAGCCTGTCCGGTGAAGCCACCGCCGACGACTTCGGCTTCGACGTCATACTTGGCGTCGGTTCCGGAGAGAACGAGCGGCTGCTTGAGGTTCTGAACGAGAGTCGCATACGGCATATACTTGCTGACTTCGACGCCGTTGACGAGGATTTTGCCCTTGCCCGCAGTGATGTAGACGCGAGCGATGGACGATTTGCGACGTCCGGTGCCGTAGAATTTCTTTGCTTCTGCCATGATGCTTCTCCTTATTTCTTGAGCTCGAGCTTGATCGGCTTCTGAGCCTCTTGCTCGTGCTTCTCATCTTTGTAAACGAAGAGCTTCTTGTACATCTGACGGCCCAAAGCGCCTTTCGGAAGCATTCCCCAGACGGCCCGTTCAACGAGCTCTTCCGGGAATTCTCTCTTCATGACGCCAGCCGTGCGGGTGCGAAGGCCACCGTTGTACTCGGAGACGTTGTAATAGTTCTTCTTGTGTTCGCCTTCATTTTTGCCCGAGAGATAAACTTTCGCGGCATTGATGATGATCACGAAGTCGCCAGTATCCTCATTCGGGGTATAGGTCGGCTTGTTCTTGCCCATAAGAATCTGAGCGACTTGGCTCGCGAGACGGCCTAACGGCATATCCGTTGCGTCGACGAGGTACCAAGCGCGCTTCACTTCGGCGGGCTTCGCCATTGTGGTTTGACGCTGCATAATTTTGTTCCTTCTTCCTAGTCTTTTTAGCGACTGTACTTTTGGAGATTAAACTTTACCGGGGTTCGCTCTTTTCAAGTTAGTGCCGGTTAGTATTATCCATACCTAAAGGTATGTTGTCAAAGGAATTATTGCCCTTTTTGAGCTTCAGAGGGGGTTTCCGGGGGATTTTGAGAGACCGGAGCCGCTTTGAGGAGCTTCTTTTGGAACCACGGATAGAAGAATGTGCTCAGCATGTCGAAGAGGAAAAACTCGAAGAAGAATCCCGCCGTGGTGTCGCTCGGGAAGTGAGCGCCCATGATGGTGCGGGAGACCGCAACCAGAATAGCCCACGCGTAAGCGCACACCCGGATGATCCATCCCTTGTTTTTAAAGGCCTCGATGAACGAGGTGCAAAGGCAGAGGGAGACCCAGACCAAGGAATTCATGACGTGACCGGACGGGAAGGAGGCGAAATGATCGTCGAATTTGCCATGGCAAGCCAAGATATACCACGGCTGGAAATAGGAATCCGGATCCGAGGAATATTCGCGGACGAGATAACGCCACCTTGGCCGATACCAAAGGAATTTGCCGACATTCATGAGAAGCCAAGTCGCCGCGTAAAGAATGATGAAGAAATAAGCGAAAGTCACCGCTTCTTTGGGCGAAGAGATCTTGGTTAGGAAAGCGAGAAGGCCACCCACGAGGAGATAGACCGCGGCGATGACGGCGGCAAACCAAATCCCCGGATGCCAGGAATAAGCGCTTTGATCGCTCTTGAGATAGGTCCAAATCTGCCCACCGCCATATCCGGCGAAAAAGAGGGCCACAAGCGCAAAGAGAATCCCGAAAAGAATCGAGCGGGTTTTCGTGGTTTTGTCCCGGAAACGGAAAAGCCAGAAACCAGCGACCACGCCAAGGAGTTGGGTCGGGATCTCCCCGCCGAGTTCCCCCATCTCGCCAAAGACATTGCTTTGGTTATAGAGGGACTTCATGATTGATAGATCGTAGAAGGCAAAAACGATCAGCAAAACGGCAACAAGAGGATAGAGAACGAACCGTTCCCATTTCGTTACTTTCATAACTGGCTCCTTAATAAGTCTTACTTATTATGAGCCTGCAAAGAAAAATAATCATTGACAAAATATCCCATTCTTTTAAAGTGTAACCAAGCCAAAGGAGGCCATTATGCTCATTCTTGCATCAAGAAAAACATCGGCCAATTGCGGCTACTATTACTACTATTACTATTACGCTAAGGATATCGCTTCACGATAGCCCTGCTTAAAGTGATGGTAGCAGGTGGGAAAGCGATAGAGAATATCGCCAAACACCTGCGCTAGTGAGAGTAGTAATTACCTTCTTGCGGAACCCGGGTGTTTGCACCTGGGGTTTTCTTTTATAGGAGGTAAACATTATGAAAAAGAACCTGATTGCCTTATCCGCCGCGCTTGCGCTTTGCGCCTTGTCGAGTTGTGGAAAGTCTTCAACGATCCACATCGGCATCCTTCAGCTTGTCAGCGCCCCTCCGCTCAACGCGGTCGCCGAGAATTTCGAAGCGGAGATCAAAGCCTCGGATTGGGCCAAAGGCAAAACTATCGAATTCGATCTTCAGAATCCGCAGGCGGACGAAACCACGATGGCCACGATGGCCACAAAGTTGGCCTCTTCTTCCGACCTCGTTCTCTCGATTGCCACTTCGGCTTCGCAGGCGATGAAGCAAGCGATTGGCAAACTCGATAAGGAGATCCCGCTCGTTTTCTCGGCCGTCACCGACCCCGTCGGCGCCAATTTGGTCACGACGACCACCGCCGCTCCCGGCAGTTTCGTCACCGGCGTCTCCGATATGGGCGACCCGAAGAAATCGATGGATCTCATCGCGGATAATTTCCCTTCGATCGCCAAGAAAATCGGCATGATCTACAACACCGGCGAGAGCAATTCGCGCCAACAGATCGCCTTAGCCACAGCCGAAGCGGAAGCGAAAGGCTGGACCGTTTTCGATAAGGCCGTCTCAAGCGAAACCGAAATCGCAACCTCGCTCGCGGGATTGGGCGATGACGTGAAGATGCTCTATTACCCGACCGACAATATGTGCGCCAGCAACACCGCTCAAATCGCCAAATTCTGCAAGGAACGCGGGGTCTTTGCCTGCTGCGGCGATTCTTCGCTGGTCGCCACGGCGACCGGCGGCGCCCTCTTCAGCTTGGGCGTCGATTACGCCTCGCTCGGGACCCAAGCCGGAAGTTTGGCCCTTTCGATCCTCGATGGCACGAAGAAAGCCAGCGAATGCACCGTCGAATTCGCCAACAAGCTCCCGCTCGTGGTCAACACCAAAGTGGCCACTGATTGGGGAGTGACGCTTCCCCAGTCGCTCATTAGCGCGGCCGATGAGGTCATCTCGCAATGAATTCGATCGTTCAATCCTTATTCGCCCAACCGATTCTCTTGGGCCTCATCTGGTCGATCTTCGCTCTCGGCGTTTTCGTGAGCTTCCGGATCCTCAATATCGCCGATATGTCCGTTGAAGGTCTCTTCCCTTTTAGCGCAGTCATCACCCTTTGGGCGATCGCCTCCGGTTGGAATCCGATCCTCGCCCTTCTTTTTGCCATCGTTTTAGGTTTCTTATCCGGCGTCTTGATGGGCGTGCTCAACCGCTACCTCAAAATCGACGCGCTCCTCGCCGGCATCATTCTCATGACCGCCTTCTTCTCTTTGACCGTCGTCGTGAGCAATGGCAACGTCTCCTTAAAAGAGGGGACGTCGACGCTTTTTAGCGGCATCGAGACTTCTCTTCAAGGTACGCTTGGCAAGAGTTGGGGGGCTTTCTGCGGGGATTTCATCGTTTTCGGAATCGCCGTCCTCGCCCTTTATGTCCTCGTCTATTGGTTCTTCGGAACCGAGATCGGCACTGCAATCCGGGCGGTCGGACGGAACCACCGTTTCGCCAAAGCCGAAGGGCTCAATGTCGACTTGTTGACCTGCTTAGGCTTAGGGATCGGCTCGACCTTCATCGCGATCGCCGGTTCGCTCTATGGCATGTGGCAGACCTCGGCGACCATCAACCTCGGAAAAGGCACTTTGGTCATCGGTTTGGCCACGATCTTCCTTGGCGAGATCGCCTTGCCAAAGATGTCCTTCAAAGCCCATCTTGCCTCGCTCGTTCTTGGGGGTTACCTCTATTGGCTCATCCTCTCGGCGATCAGCTTGATCCCGGGCTATAACGCCAACTTCCGTTACCTCATTCAGGCCCTCTTCATCACGATCGTCATGGTGATCCCGACCTTCCGCAAGAACATCCGTTCGCTCCTCCCGAGCCGAAAGGAGGCCATCCATGCTTGAGATTAAAAACTTATCGAAGACCTTTGAGATCGACGGAGACCCCCTCAATAACCGCAAGGCCCTTCAAGGAATCAATCTCACGATCAAAGACCACGACTTCATCGCCGTCATCGGCGGAAATGGCTCCGGCAAAAGCACGCTTCTCAACATTCTGGCTGGCAGCGTGAAACCGGATGAAGGCTCCCTCGTTCTCGATGGGGTCGACATCACGAAACTCCCCGAATTCAAACGGGCCAAATTCATCGGCCGAGTCTTCCAAGATCCTCTTATGGGATCGATCGGAGACATGACCCTCGAAGAAAACCTTTCCTTAGCGGCCCGCCGGGGCAAAAGCCATGGCCTTCATTGGTACATCCGCAAAGATGAACGGAAGGTCTACGAAGAAATGCTCGCTCCTTTGGGACTTAATCTCGAAGGCAGGCTCGATCAACGGATGAAGAGCTTCTCCGGAGGGGAACGGCAATCGATCACCCTCTTGATGGCGTCCTTCAATAATCCGAAGCTGCTCCTTCTTGATGAGCACACGGCCGCCCTCGATCCGAAAACGGCGGCCAAAGTCATGTCCTTCACCGATGAGCTCGTGAAGAAAAACGGCACCCCCACTTTGATGATCACCCACAATATGAAGGATGCGATCAAATACGGGAACCGCCTCATCATGATGAAGGAGGGCCACATCGTCTTCGATTGCGAAGGCGAGGCGAAGAAGGCCCTCACGATTGAAAAGTTGGTCTCCAAATTCGCTTCCGACGATACCGTCGAAGCGGATGGGATCCTCTAAAAAGAAAGAGACGGCGAATCCTCCTCGCTGTCTCTTTTTTCTTGGGATAAGAAAAGCCTCACGGATCGCTCCATGAGGCTGCCCCTAACAATTTAGATGTTCTCGACGTTGTGGTAGACGTTCTGAACGTCTTCGCATTCGTTTAATTCATCCAGCATGTCTTGCATCTTCTGCTTATCGTCATCTCCGAGAGTGACGTACTCATTCGGAACGAAGGTAACTTCGGCGGTATCGAAATCGGTGATGTTCATGCCCTTGAGGACATCCTTCGCCTTCTCGAAATCGCTCGGATTGCATTGGACTTCGACTTCGCCATCACCGAACGTGACGTTGGTGACGTCGACATCGCCCAAGACGAGATTGTCTTCGACATCCTGACGGAGTTTTTCGTCGCCCTTGAAATCAAGGACGCCTTCCATCTGGAAGTTGTACATGACACTGCCCATCTTGCCGCCCTTGCGGGTAACGATGGTACGAACGGTGGTAAGCGCGCGGTTCACGTTATCGGTCATCGTGTCGACGACAAGGAAACTGCCGCCCGGCCCGAAGAACTCATAACGGCCCATGATATAAGCGACCGAATCTCCGCCTTTGGCCTTTTCGATGGCCCGTTCAATGACGTCGCGCGGAGTGGTCTTCCGATACTTTTCGATGGCGCTTCTTAAAGCAAGGTTGCTATCGGGATCCGGGATGCCGCTTTTTGCAGCAGCATAAATCTCCTTGGAGGCGCGCATGTAGATCGCGCTCTTGGCTTTGGCAGTGGCCGCCATGGCCGCCGCTCTGACTTCAAAGTGTCTTCCCATAAATCCTTAGCTCCTTTTTTAGCCTTAGGTATTCTATCACTCGGCCTATCGCTATAAATAGCGAAATTTTGTGCCTATTTGACCTTAAACGGCAAAGTCAGCCGATCGTGATAATCCAAATTGTGGTCCTCCACGAAGGAACGAACCCAGTCGAAATCGGAGGTCAGCAGCTCGTTAGGATCGTGATCGTCGACCCCGATGATCACCGGAGCCTTCTCCTCGGAAACCAAATCCCAGAACTCGGGATAGGGATAGGGAACGTCGATCGCTTCGCCGATCCGGTTCCGCCTTCCCCAGCGGGAAGGGCCCATGTTGACTTCGAGATACATCTTCGCCTCGAGCGCAGCCTGGATGATCTCCTCGGCGCAGGCTTGGGCCAAGGCGTCCCAGGAATCATACCAGCTCATGAAAAGATCGGGATGGGCGACATAGATGAAGAGGCCGCTTTTGATCCCGGCGACGATGTCTTTGGTGTAACGGAGGGTCGCCTCTCGCTTGTCTTTGACTCGGCCATAGAAAACGATTTGGCCATTCTCATCGATGAAATCGTGCTGGCCCAAAAGCAGGTAATCCACGGTCCCGCTCGCGAGAAGGTGGTGGTAATACGAGGCATAAAGATCGCCATACCATTCCGCTTCAAAAGCGAGGTAAATCTGAATCTGTTTGGCGTATTTT
The DNA here is from genome assembly GCA_036788815.1 of Bacillota bacterium. GTDB lineage: Bacteria > Bacillota_I > Bacilli_A > RFN20 > CAG-826 > UBA4951. The sequence continues at coordinate 348 of DAIQMS010000029.1, read as the reverse complement.
CTTTGCAAATCCCGCACGGATTTAAAATAACCTGGGGCCAAAGAATAGTCGCCCCGCATCCCGGGCTGCGGATGATTCGGCAGCATCACGTGGTCGGAAAAACCGAGAATCTTGTAATGGCCTTCAATCGCTTTTTTGACATACTCCTCATCCGTTCCGACGGCATGTCCGCACCGAGCGGTATGGGAGTGATAGGTGTAATCCAAAGGTTTACTCATAGATGACTTCCTCCAGGCAGAGACCTTCTGCTGGTGCCTTAAAGGATACTATTTTCCTCACGGAAGGCGAGAGTAAATCGCTTACTTCCTTCAAACTCATCTTGCCCATCGCAACCTTAAAAGCGACCCC
>DAIQMS010000028.1:0-17718 GCA_036788815.1 Bacillota bacterium | reverse complement strand
ACTGACCGACCATTGGGTTCGGGAGTTGGTGGTCTTTGCTGAGCTGATCCTCGATCGAGTCGTCGAGGACACGCCCAAGAATAGGCACCTCATGATCCAGACGATCAACCGCGGCCTTTCCTCATTTCCCAAAGCTCCGGGGTCACCGAATTAACCTCTTTCGAAAAAGACAAAAAAAGACGCGCCGAAGCGCGTCTTTCATTCTCAGCAAGCGAAGCCTTATTTAATCGTGGCAACACCAAGGGTGATCGCAGCGCCAATCGCGGCGATCTTGATCGCATCGGTGCTGACATCGGTCAAACCAGTGGCAGAGAAACTCGCGCCGTTGTATTTGCCCCAAGCAAAGGTCTCATCGGTGCCCTTGAGATCATTCTTCATCTCAACGACTTGGCTCGAAGTGAACTTATAAGTCATCGGTTCATCGTAGCTGTAAGTGCCTTTGGTGTAGTTCGGAGTGATGTTCATTTCAAGATTTCCGGTTCCGGAAGACTTGTAGGACTCAGACTTCATATAAGTAGTATTGCCAATAGTCGCGCCAGCATTGACAGCAGAACTGCCGGTGCCGGTGGCAAAGGCCTTAAGGTACTGCGACATATGAGCCGGAGTCGAAGTGATGATCGCGGATTGAGCCGAAGCAGCGGCAACGACCGAATCCCAAGCCGCTTTGGCGGCGAGTTCCGCCACGGAAGTTCCGGTGGCAGAGGTGGTCGAAGCATATCTGATGGTGTCGTCATTGGCGGCAAGCATGATCTTGCCATCTTTGAGAGTGGCGACATAGCTCTGCGAGCTCTTGCTCGAAACCGAGCTCACGACAAGGGTGCCCGAATTGCTGGCAGCGACGTAGATTTCGGAAGCCGAAACATACTTGTACGAATGAGTTTCGGTGTAGTCCGAACCAGCAGTGGTCTTGGTGGTGCGCTTGGCATCCCAAGAAGTCGGCATAACATAGCCGCTAGCGGTGACAGTCGTATTCATCGCATCGAGGTTTGTTTCAGCGTCAGTCCGGGTAACAGTCTTGCCCGAGCATGCAGCTAACATGGCAATGCCAGCGCTGCAAAGAAGAAGAGTAGAAATTTTTTTAGCGTTCATGATGAATCGCTCCTTTTTGCGGGGATACTCTAGCGCACCAAATCGGTAAAATCAACTAAAATACCACCGCATTTATCTTAAGATAAACCAAAGGAATCGGCAACAAATTCAGCGCAAAGGCGAGAATGAAAAGTCACTTTTGGGTCAGTTTCCGAAAATAGAGTCGATGGCATCAACGCTTTTCTGAATTTGTTCGGTAAAGGTAATCGTTGCCTTTCCATCGTCCGACTGCTCGCCATAATCGCCAAATGAGGCATGATTGCCCCCTTGAAGGATGATTTCCTGGTGATCGGAAGGGAGGTTTCGAAGACTTTCGTTGTACTTTTCGCGGTTCATCACGCCATCTTCGCTCCCATAGATCGAAAGGCTCTTCAGGTTTGTTTTCGAAAGATCTTGTGTCGTGTAAGAGGCCAAAAAGACGATCCCGCTGAGCTTTGAAGCGTGAGCGCTCGCGTAACTCCCGGCAAAAGCCCCGCCGAGCGAGTGGCCAACGATGACCCAACGTTCGGCTTCGTGGTTATCGATCACCCGCGAGGCGGCCTCGCTATCAAAGAAGGCGAGATTGAATGGCATCACGCAAAGATAGACCGGGTTCCCTTTTTGGGCCAGGGCAAAACAGAAGGGCGCATAGGCTTTGGCTTCGACTTTGCCACCCGGATAAAAGACATAGCTCAATATTTCGGGTTTTTCCGGAACGAAGGAATAGAGCCTCTTCGAGGAGCTCACCACCACCCCATCGTGCGAGAGCAAAGAGGAATCCGCTTCGGGAAGGGCGTGATAATAAAAGCCGCAATAAATCGCGAAGCCACCCCAAATCGTGGTCAGACTGGTCAAACTGATAAGGAGAACGATCTCGAGGGTGTGTTTCTTTTTCTTCACGGGCAATAGGGTAGCACAAAGCGCTTCCGCCCGAGAATCTTTTCCTTCAGAAGCGCTCGGCAAGCCGAAAGAGTCCTGATCTATTTATCTTTCGTCATGCGTCCACATCGCTCGGACTTCGACCACCTTCGCCTCAAGATCGACTTTATAGACCAGCCGACGCTGAAGATTGATTCTCCGCGAATAGAAGCCTTTGAGATCCCCCACAAGTTTTCATCTTCGAAAATTTTGGGATGATTCGTTTTGAAGAATAAGCATCCTGAAAAACAAAAAAGCCCAGATTGCTCTGGGCTTCATTTTTTTGCTGGCGGAGACGTCGAGATTTGAACTCGAGCTCGGGGTAACCCCCGACTAACAGGTTAGCAACCTGCCCCCTTCGGCCACTTGGGTACGTCTCCGTGCCGAATAAAGATAGCACAATTCTTTCTTAGGCGCACTAGGAAAATCGCGAAATGACTTTTCGGGAAGAAAAGAGGGGGATCGACCCCCTCCTTAGAAGTTCAGAATGCTCTCGCCTAAAGGCGAAATGACGCGGATCCGCTTGTACTTCGGATAGCCTTCATGCAGGAGTTTGAGCGAGAGAATCCCGTTGGTGTTGGTGAAGAGATAAAGGTTATACTCGCCTTTCTCGTAGGCGTAGTCCTCGCCATTATCCTGATAATGGAGGAAGGAGCCATTCCCCGGGAAGAGTTTGAGGACGAGTTCCTCGGGTTCCTTGTCGAGATTATGGGTGAGCGAAGGATAAAGCGGGATGATCGCCCCTTCTTTGGCGTAGATGAGGCACTGATCAAGCGGACAATTCTGAATCGCGTAATCCCGTAAGGCGTCCCCGCCTTCAAAGGGATACCACTTCCCCTGGGGGAAATAGACGAGCCGCTTATCGACGCCCGGATCAACGACCGGAGCGACGAGCAAAGACGAGCCGAAGAGGAATTCGTCCTGAACGCTCTCGGCGGTCGGATCCAAGGGATACTCCAAAAATAACGGCCGGATGAGCGGAAGCCCATTCTGGGTATGCTCATAGAAAAGATCGTAGATATAGGGAACTAAGCGGTAACGGAAATAAACCCACTTCCGATAGTTCTCCTCCGTCTTCTTGTCGTAACGGTACGGCTCCTGGAATTCGCTCGCGCAGGCCGAGTGATTCCGGAGCAAGGGCGAGAAAATCGCCGTTTCGATCCAGCGGTTCATGAGCTCGGAGGGGCAATCCCCGCCGAAGCCGCCGACGTCGCTCCCGACGAAGGGCATCGCGCATAAGCCCAAGGAAATCTCTTGGGCGATCAGCATCCGTAAGTTGGTCCAGATCGATTGGTTATCGCCAGTCCAGACCGTCGAGTATTTCTCCGTTCCGCTATAGCAAGCCCGGGTGATCACGAATGGCCGTTTCGCCGTGGCTTTTCTTACCCCATCATAGGTCGCCAGCGCCATATCGTGGCCATAAAGATCATGGATCTCTTCGTGCTTCGTTTTCCCGAAAAGCACATCGTCGGGAAGCGGCCCCTTGAAGGAGGCTGGCTCATTCATATCGCACCAGATGCCCGAAAGGTGATTCTCCTTCACAAACGAAGCGATTTTATCGCTCCACCACGACCGGACCTTTGCTTCATTGAAGGCGGGATAGACGCTGTCGCCCGGCCAGACCGCGTTGACGTAGGTCTTGCCGTTATACGTCGCGACATAGCCGTTTTTGATCGCTTCTTGATAAATCGAATAATCGGGGTCGAGCTTGATGCCCGGGTCGACGATCGTGACCACTTTGACGCCTTGCGCTTTGAGCGAATCGACGAAAGCGGGGAAATCCGGGAAACGGTCTTTATTCACCGTGAAGATCCGGTAGCCTTCCATGTAATCGATGTCGAGATGGATCGCCTCGAGCGGGATGTCCGCCTTCTTATAGCCATCCACCACCGCCATGACTTGCTCTTCGTTCGCGTAGCTCCAGCGGCTTTGCTGATTGCCTAAGCTCCAGCGTAAAGGAAGCGGGGCGCGGCCCACTAAGCGCGAATACTCGCTCACGACGTCTTTGGGGGATGGCCCAAAGAGGAAGTAGAAATCATCCGCCCCTTTATGGAGGGCGAAGGAATAGGTCTTTTGATCCGTCCCGAAGTCGAAGCGTTTTTTGTAGGTGTTATCGATATAGAAGCCAAAGGATAAAGAGCCCCGCTTCACGAGGAAGAACGGGAAATCCTTATAGAGCGAAGGCACCGTTTCGACGTGGGCTTGCGGATAGTCGGTGTTGTAATTGACGAAGCGGTATTCCCGTTTATCAAGCGGCGACATGTGATCGCCCAAACCATAGAAACGCTCATCCGCGTGGAGGGTGAAGGCATGGATCGTCTCATACGTCTCTTCGCCGCTCGCCGCATGTCCTTCTTCTTTCGCCAAGGCGAGATCCGTTTCGCCTCTCCGTGAAGAAGGGATCGGCTCGGTTTCAGCAAAGAGCTCTTTGCCTTCGAGGGTCGTCGCGCTCAAAGACAAGCTCGCGGAAATATGGAAAAGAAAACGGGGCGTCTTCAAAAGGAAGCCGTCTTCTTCTTTTTCGACGCTATAGCGGACCGGAAGCCGCACTTCGCCGATCACCGGCGAGACGTGGGCGGGATCCTTGTAGATATGCAAGGTGTTCTCGCTTAAGAGATCAAGATAAAGGGCGCTCGTGCCGGAGCTGAACCGGACGGCCCCATTGAGTAATTGGTATTCCATCATGTTTTAAAAACCTGTTAACGCGGTGCTTTCTAAGCTCGACTCCTCCGTGTAGGTGCTGAGATCCGGCTTCGAGTTCTTGTAACGGCCCCAGCTATAGGAAACGTGGCCGGATAAGGTGTCTTCGGAAGCGATGACGCTCGTGAGCAAGCTGTCTTTGATCGTGGTCTCGTTATGGATCTCGGATCCCTCGGAGACATAGGTCAAACTACTGGAGAAAGAATATTCGCCGCTGGTGGAGTAGCTTTCGCTTTTGACCGACGAAAGCGAGGATAAAGTGTCTTTCAATGACGAGGGCACCGACGAAAGATCATCGGTCCGCTTCATCTCCTCTTGGACGGCATCCAAGCTTTGGAAGCCATTCTTGGCCCGCCCTTCCGCCCCTTCGCCCGAGCCATAGCTCGTGATCGAGAAGCTCTTCTTCCCGGCGTAGCCGTCATCGAGCGCGTGGATCACGAAGTAGGTCTTCGCTCCCGAGATCGTCTGGATGTCGGTATAGGCCCACTCTTCGCTCGTGAAAGCCAAAGTCAAAGGCGTGCCGATCTTCCCATCGACCGTGAGGGTCGAATGGAAGTAGTTATCCGTAAGAGAAAAGTTATAGGAGGAATTCGCGCTCCCGGTATAGGTGAGGTTCCCGGAGTTGAGGGTGCCTTTATAAGCGCTCTCGAGGCTCCATTCGGTGGGCAGGACGAAATCCTTGCTTTGGACGTGCTCCACCACTTCGGAAAGGAGTTCGACCGCTTTCGTTCGGGTAATCGTCTGGCCGCAGGAAGATAAAAGCAAAGCCGAGAAACCGGTCAACAGAACGATGTTTTTCGCGAGCGCTTTTTCTTTCATGAGATCCTCAAAGGGGGACGTAGCGATAATAACCCCTCTTCTTAGAAGAGGCAAATGGAGATTAGCCCTTTGAAGAAAGAATCCCCCTTCTTTTGCCCGCTTCTTCTTCGGGATCGGGCTTTAAGGAGCAAATTCCCTCTTTTCCGTCATTCTTCTTCAAAAGCCCGATCCCGCCCCCATTTTTGGAGAGCCTAAGGAACTTTTTTGCACCGCGATTCGCTTTTCTTGCACTCCGTTTGCACAAGGGTTGCTAGAGCTCAATAGCGTTTCGGGATACGCTCAAGAAGTTCCCTGGGAAGAGAGCGAGTCTCTCAAGATGCATCTCCTTTAAAAAAATTAAGGAGAAAGACGCCGATGAAAACCACCAAGAGCCAAGCCGTGCTCTATCTTTATGCCTGCCTATTAGAGAAAGGAAGCGTCGAAAAAAGCGAGATCATGGACGCGCTCGAGCTTTCCGATCTCACCTTCAAGCGCTACGTGAGCGAGCTCAGGAGTTACCTCATGAACTTCTCGCGTCCCGAGGAGCTCGTCTACCTCAAGAAAGAAAATCGTTACGTCTTGAGGCCGATTCGCCTCGATTTTTAAAGATTTTGTCTTGAGTATCAAGACCTGCTCCCTTCAAAGGGGACAATCGTCCTTAAACAAGAAGGGACGAGCCCATGAAAGTAACTAAAACGCAAGCAGTTCTCGTGCTTTATGATGATTTTCTTCAGAAACGCGTGCTTCAGAAAAAGGATTTTCTCTCGCAAATCGAGGTGAGCGACATCTCGTTTAAGCGCTACATCAGCGAACTTCGCTGCTATTTCATGAACTTCGCTCCGCGCTACGACATCGCCTATAAGCGGAAGGAAGATGCCTATTACCTCGTCGACAACCACGCGGAAGGCTGACAAGCGCCCGCAAATCGTCTAGACTAAAGGGGTATGAGCACCATCCTTTTTTCGTTTACGACCCCCCGCTCTTCGGAAAGCAAGGAATCCCGGGGCGTCTCCCACCGCGACTATGCGATGATGAAGCTCTACGATGATGGCAAGATCGTCTATCGCTATTTCAAGAAAGACGATCCGAAACCGGAGCTGCAGAATCGGACGTTTGCTTTATCTATGGAAGAACTTCAAGCCTTCGTCACTTATTTAAAAGAAGAAGAAGCCAGTATCCTTTCTTACGCCGAGAAAACCCCGCTCCCGAAAGAAGCGCGGAAACGCCTCCATACCTTAGTCCACGCCTATGGCAAGGTTTTCCTGCTTCCCGATTACGCGCTCGACCTCAAGAGCTCGCTTTATCTCGATCGCTATAGTGCCTTCCCAAATCCCGACACTTTGCCTTATTACGAAACGTTCCGAAAAGCCGCGGAGATGCTCTCGAAAGACGCTTCCGCCCATGGGGTCAGCTTCTACTTCGAAGATCATCCGGAAGGCGATTACCCCCGTTACCGTCCCGCCGAGAAACGTTAAATCCCCTTTATTGGGGATTTCTTTTTGTCTGGGTTTCCGAACGGGATTTGCAATTCTTGCTTTTTGAATTGACGGGAATTGGCATTCTTCCTCTTTTTGAGCGCGTTTTCGCAAAAAGTGTTCACTTTGGCCCTCAGAAGTGTAGAATAGACTCCGGAAACGCTAAAAAATTATTCGGTTTCCTAATTTATGGCACAAAATCTAAAAGATCAGATCATCGATGCTTTCATCGCCCGCTTCAATGAGGAAGGACCCGCCCTTCGTTTGAGCGAAGTCGCCACCGCCCTTCACATCTCGAAGAAGACCATCTACAAAGTCTTCCCGTCCAAGAGTTCGATCTATGACACCATCATCGAAAAAGCCACCGCCGAGATCGACGCCCGCAAGGAAGAGATCATGACCTCGAGCGAGTCGACCAAAGAGAAGCTCCTCGATATTTTGACCATCAAGACCTCCTACGAAGAGGCTTTCAATATGCCGCGCCTCAGCGAACTCAAGCAAGGCGAGCCAACCGTCTACGCGAACTTGCTCAAAGCCTATGAGACCTCCTGGGCCTCTTTCGTCAAGCTCCTTGAACAGGGCAAGAAGGAAGGGATCGTAGTCCAAGAAGCCAACATCCCGCTCATCGTCGCCGCCCTCACCGGCGCCTATCAATCGCTTTATAAAGATGACTTCCTCAAAAAGAATCATCTAACCTACACCCAGGCGGTTCGCGAAATCGCCAAGCTGGTGCTCACGGGCGCGTTCGTCCGCTGAAACTTTCGGTTATTTAGGGGCGTTTTCAGCCCCGTTAAAGAAGGGAGTCTTTGCCTATGGTTGATGATGTGACCACGATGGCGCACGAAAAGAAAGTGCCCACCAAATCCGCCGTTTCGCTGGCCTTAGCCGATAGCTTCTGCACGCTTCTCTGCTCGTTTGCCGAGGGAAGCACCCTCTCCTATTTCTTCGTCTATCAGATGGGCCTCGACGAAAAGTGGGCCAGCATCGTCTGGATTCTTTTCGGCATTTGGAACGCCATCAACGACCCGATCTACGGCTTCCTCGCCGATCGGACCAAGAACAAGCTCGGCCGCCGGATCCCCTGGATCCGCTATGGCGGGCCGATCTATGCCGCCCTCTTCATCATCAGCTGGATCAAATTCCCGGGGATGGTGGGCAACCAATGGTTCCTCGCCTTCCAGATGGGCATCGCCCTCTTCTTCTTCGATACGCTCTATACCGCCGTCGCGAGCGCCCTTTACGTCATGCCTTACGAAATGGCCGTCACGAACCGCTCCCGTTCGCCGATCTTCGTCTGGAAGATCGTCTTCTCGCTCATTTCGACCGGCGTCCCGATGTTCCTCAACTCCTACCTTTCCCAGATTCTGGCCAAAGGCTATTGGACCTTCTTCGCCATCATGGCCGCCCTGGGCGTCATCGGCGGACTCATCATCTTCTTCTCGACGTTCCTCTATCACGAAAAATGGCTACGTCAAAGACGAGCCCCAGCCGAAGTTCTGGGAGGGCCTCAAGACCTGCCTCAAGAATAAGTCGTTCCTTCTCTTCGAAGCGATCAGCTTCACCGTCATCTATGCCCAGTCGAACCTCATGAGCGGACTTTCCGCCGTCTGGCCGATGTGGCAGGATAGCGCGACCTATTTGGGCTCCGGCACCTCGATGTTCGTCTGCTATGGCATCATGCTCGTCGGCGCGGCGGGCTCCTTGATCCTTTATCTCAAGCTCCGGGAAAAATGGGGCGCGAAGAACTGCACCCTGCTCTCGATCGCCGGCTTTGCGTTCGGCTGCTTCATCGGCGCCTTCTTGGGTCGTTACTATTGGGCCCTCTGCATCGCCTTCTTCTTCATCGGGGTCGGCTTTGCCGGCGGCATGTATCTGATCCCAGTCATCAATGGCGACGTGATCGACAAAGACGAAATCGACAATGGCTCGCGCCGGGAAGGCACCTATGCCGGCGTCAACTCGCTCATCACGAAGCCCGCTCAGTCGATCGCTCAGGCGACCTTCTTGCTGATTCTTCAAGGCTTTGGCCTTGATAAGACTCTCTTGACCGATCCGGATCCGGTCACGGGCGAACAGACCACCAATTGGGCCGCTCAGAATGCGAGCACCAAAAACGGTCTCTTCATCGCTTGGCTTTTGATCCCGGCCATCCTCCTCGTCCTCTCCTTCGTCGCGATGTACTTCTTCCCGCTCCATGGCAAAGAATGGAATGATCAAAAAGCAGAGCTCGCGAAGAAGCACGCCGATAAGGAAGCGGCCTATGAGCAAGAAGTGCTCAAACTTGAGGCGGCTTCCGCTAGCGCCGCTCCGGCGGATAAGCCAGCCGAAAAGAAATAAAGCCTCAATATCGTTAGCAAAAGCCGCTCGGAATCACTTCCGGGCGGTTTTCTTCTTTTCGTGAAAAGCCTTCAAAGATTCCTCGGAAGTGAGAAGCCTCACCGCTTCCTGATCCGAAGCAAAGCCCTCGAGGGCCAGCGCCTCGAGTTTGGGATCCGTCCCCCCGTAAAAGGCTTCGGCAATCGAGCAAGCGATCGCCGCGGTCGTATCGGTGTCCCCGCCCGCTAAGATCATCTCGCGGAGGCAACTTTCGAAGCTATCCGTCAAAAAGAAGCCAGATAAAGCTTGGGGGACGCTGACTTGGCAGATCTCGAGCCCATGCCCATGGTTGGAGGCTCGGAGCTCCTCGATGCTCCGGAAGAGCTTGTATTTGCTCCGGGCGTACTGATTCAGTTCCTCTTTGCTTTTTCCTTTTCGGGCCAAATACACCATCATTGCCACGACCTCGGCCCCTTTGATCCCCTCAGGGTGGGCGTGGGAGAGCGACGTGACTTCGTAAGAAAGCTTAATGACCTCTTTCTCGTTCCGGGCAAACCAGCCAACCGGAGACACCCGCATCGCCGCCCCGTTCCCATAGGAATCGTTGATGTAATAATCGGTGTCGAAGAGCCGCCGCTTGAAGGAACGGCCATAGCCCGCCTCGGGATAACGCTGCCCCCATTTCCGGAAGCAATCCAGCACTTTCTTCTTATCCGAGGTGATCCCCTAAAGAAGCATATCCATGACCGCGAGAGTCATGACCGAGTCATCGGTGAAATGAAAAGCCGGATTATAAAGATCGAAGCCTTCGTGGGCCGACGCATTGTCGAACTCATAGACGCTCCCCACCCCATCGCCGATCAGCGCACCCCACATAGCAAAAGCCTCTTTTCCTTTTCAGTATACGAGAAAAGAGGCCTTAAGATTTCACGATTTTGCCATTTTCGACTTCGAGGACCTTCGTAAACGAGAGGACGTCGCTATAGCGGTGCGAGATCGACAGAACGCTTCGGGAAGCGCTCGCCTTCGTGAGGGCCTCGATCACTTCTTTTTCGGTTTCGCTATCGAGGTTCGCCGAGATCTCGTCAAGGAGCAAGATCGGCGGGTTCATCACGATCGCCCGGGCCAAAGAAAGAAGCTGAAGCTGGCCTCTGGAGAAGTCCTTGAGCTCAAAGGGGGTATCGAGCCCGTCTTTGAAGTGGCTAAGGACATAATCTTTGAGGAAGGCTTGCTCCAAGGCTCCGTAGATCATTTCGTCGCTGATCGTAGGATCTCCTAAGCTGATTTGATCCCGTAAGCTTCCCGGAATCGCGGCGAAAAGCTGATCAACTTCGCCATAGATCCTCCGCTTTTCGTGATCGGGGATTCTCTTGACCGAATGCCCGTTGAGGAGCACTTCGCCCGAAGTGGGCTCCAGAAGACCTAAGATCAGCCTAAAGAGCGTCGATTTTCCCGCCCCGGTCCGGCCGATGAGGCAGACCTTTTCTTTGGCTTGGATCGCAAGGGAGAAATGATCGTAGATCAAGCTGTCCCCATCGTCATAATGGAAACTCAGATCCTTGAACTCGAGAAGCGGCACCCCCGCTTGCGCTTGTAAAACTTTTTCGGCGCTCAAGGAAGGGTCTTTCGGCTCCAATTCTTTTTCGTTCATGAAGGCTTCGACCCGCTCGATGCCCGAGATCCCCTCTTGCATGCTGTCGATCTCCTCGCCGATCGCCTGGATCGGGGAGAAGACGCTCGAGATGAGGTTGATCGACGCGGCGTAGGTGCCGATCGAGATGAGGACAAGCCCGCTTCCGCCGGTCGTCGTTGAGGAGATCACGAGATAGGTCAATAAGGCGATCACGAGCGACTTGAGGAAGTCGATCGTCGGGGAATAGACCGAGTCATAGAAAGCGACTTTGTCTTTGCTCTTATAGGCGCGTTTCAAAAGGGTGAGGAAACTCTCCTCGCGGTAATTCTCTTCGTGGAGATCCTTGAGGAGGCGGAAGTTATCGATCGACTCGGAATAATGGTTGCTCATGGCGTTAAGAACCTTCCGATTCTCGGTCTCCGCCTTGAGCATCCCCTTCCGGAAAAGATGGGTCAACACCCCCACCAGAGGGATGACGGCCAAAAGCAATAAGCCCAAAAGCCAGTTGAGGATAAAGACCGAGACCAAGATGCCGATGATCTTGATGATGCTCACCAGAAGCGAGACGAGCCCATCGGCAAAGAGAACCTCGATCGAGGTGACGTCATCGATGATCCTCGAGGACATCTCGCCCGAACCATGCCGAGTGAAATAGCCCATCGGAAGACGATGGGCCTTCGCCATCATCGCGTTTCGGAGTTCGTGGATCAACTTCTCGCCATAGAGGTCGATCAGCCCATTCTCAAGGAGGGTGAACACCCCTTCGAGGAGATAGGCGCCATAGTAGGCAAAGGATAAGCTCAAGAGGCGGCTCCATTCCGGAGCGATCCCCGAGGTGAGATCCGGGGTGATTTCGTTATCGATGATCCTCTTGAGTAAGAACGGCGGAAGGAGGCCCGCTAAGGCGCTCCCGAGGGCGACGAAAAGGAGGGCCAAGCTCAAAAAGGGATGGCCTTTGGCAAAGCTTTTGAGGAAATTCGTGGCTTTAAACGTTTTGTTCATGCGCCTTCGCCTCCCTTCTTCTGAAGGGCATAAAGCGACTGGTAAGTCACACTGCTCTTGAGCAGCTCCTTTTCGGAGCCGACTTCCGGGCTCTTCTCGGGGCGGAAAACCACCACTTGATCCAGATCTTTGAAGGCGCCGAGCCGGTGCGAGACCAGGATCACGAGGGAGTCCTTGGTTCTTTCCCGAAGCGAAGAGAGGATCGCCCCCTCGGTTTTGGGATCGACCGAGGCGAAGGGATCATCAAGGAGAAGCAAGCTCTTCGCGTGGTAAAGGCTCCGGGCCAGGGCGAGCCGCTCTTGCTGGCCGCCCGAAAGCTTGAGGCCTTCGTTCCCGACCATCGTCTTCTCTAAGAGGGGCATCGCCTTCAGATCTTCGGTGAAACTGACGTCTTCAAGATAAGGAAGGACGCTTTCTTTTCCTTCGTAAGCGATATTCTCCTCGATCGTCGAGGTAAAAAGCTCATTCTGGTGCGGCATCAAAAGGATCGTCCCGGCGCGTTCTTCCGGGGTGTAATCTCGGAGTTCCTTTCCGAAAAGGATCGCGCTCCCTTCGTAAGGAAGGACGCCCATTAAGGCTTTGAGAAAAGCGCTTTTGCCGCTCGCGACTTGGCCCGTGAGGCCGATGATCTCACCTTTTTTGGCGCGAAGGTTCAAAGGCCCGATCAATTTCTTGCCATCGAGCGAAAGGCTGAAATCCTTGAGGATCAGTTCCGAATCCTGAGCGACGACCACCGCTTCCGGATAGGGCTCGTAGGGCTGAATCAAGGGCTTGATCCTTTTCCATGAGGCGAGCCCTTTTTCGATCGAGCCGAAGAGCTTCGCGGTCTTCGAGGCCTTCGAGGCCATCAAAACGAAGGTGGTGAGATAGGAGGTTAAGGCCCCTAAGGTCCAATTCGGAAGGAGGACATTGGGGATACTCGCGCTTAAGGGCGAAGAAAGAACGATCTTGCTCGGCGCGATGAGGAAGATCGGGATAAGGCCCAATAAAGCCACGAGATTCGCCAAAGGCACCATCGTGTCGGTGAGGATGGCCGCCCGCACGTTCTTCTTTTCGTATTCTTTGAGCAAGGCATCGTATTCCTTTTCGTGATCCTCGTCCCGCCCATAGAGCCGGTAGGTCATCGCGTTATCGAAGGCATCGTAGGTGAATTGGGATAATTTGCCGGCGCACTTCCGCGCTTCGGCGTTGGCTTTATAGATCGCGTGGCGCATCAAAAAAGAAAGCAATACCGCGAGGAAGACCGGGATCAAGGCATAGAGGGTCATCGCCCAGTCGAAGAGCAAGAGGTAAGCGATGTAGAAAATGAACATCAGTACCGTATCGAAGAGCTCGGTCGTGAGCTTCCGCATCCCCTCGACCACGAGATCGACGTCCCCGATCAGTTTCGAAAGGGCCGTCCCGACGTCGTGATCGCCCAAAGGGCGCCGCAAAAGATTGTTCTCGAGGATCCGCCGCATCGAGGTGGAGGTGTTATTCGCGAAGCGCCTGACCGTGTAGCGTTTGAGGGCTCTTGCCGTGAGGACGAGGGCCATCGAAAGGATGAAGATCCCCAGAAGAATCACGACATCGCTATAAGAAGAGCCCCCTTCGATCGCGTCGACGAGCCGGCCCTCGAAATAGGGGGAAACGAGCATCCCGGCGTTATAAAGAAGGCCCGTGAAAGCGATCGCGAGGCAAAGGGGCCACTCAGAGAGCCAATAACTCGTGAGCTTTTTCGGTTCGGAAATGTTTTTGTAGGGTAACTTTCCCATGCCGCTCCATTCTAGGTTCCTTCGCGCGCACCCGCAACTAAACGCGAATAAACTCCACCATCGAAAAGGATCGCCTAGGCCAAGGGGGTGGCGCCAGGACGATCCCTTCTCCGATTGGGGAGCGAAGTGAATCGGCTCGTCAGATCAGAAAGACTTTCTTTACTTACTTTATCATCTTTTGTGAGTGATTGCTAGGATTCCTGAAGGACAAGCTCTTCTGGGGTAAGGATTCCTTAAGGACATCCCCTAGCCCACGAAGACCTTGGAGATGTCGATCACATGGATGTAAAACCGCGAGCCACCATAGATGATGTAGACGCCAAAGGAATGGTCAAGACTGATATAAAGATCGTCCTCTGCCATGAAGCTATAACCCGCTTGACCCAAGGCGGTGAGATAGGCGGCGCTCGGATCGGAAGTCACCGAGATAGCGATCTCCATCCCCAGCCGATAGACCCCAGGCTGAGAAGTGGATACCCCGCTTTCGAGGAGCGCGGAATAGGAGGTGCCTCCCGTATAGGTCGGCACCGTCTCGAAAACGCTCCGCCTCCGGAAGGTGAAGTCAAAGTAAGAGGACTTAGGCCAACTGGTGAAGAGGGTCCCCAGATAGCCGAAGGGGTTGAAGTCATAGGTATAGAGGACGTAATCGCCCTCATCAAGGGAGCTAATGGCGATCCCGTAGGTTTTGGCGCTCCAAGAAGAAAGAGTGGTCACAAAAGCGTACTTCTCTTCTGTCGTTAGGCCATACACCGCCAAGGGAATCTTCCGGAAATTGACCGACTCGTCGAGCGGGAGCACTTCGTAACGGGCATTCGCCCCGCTCGGGAAGGGAATGTCCTTCTTGTAGGTGTCATAAAGATCCTTTTGGAAGAGGGCATCCGGGAAGGTCGCGCTCGGGAGAAGAAGATCCGCATCGTAAGTAAGGGTATAGAAGCTTCGCGGGCCTGCCACCAAACGGTCCGAACTGAGGGAGGTCAAAAGCTTATCCTGTTCGTCTTCGTAGGCCTTCCGGGCCACGCTATAGGTAAAGCCTTTGCCTTCGTAAAGCGCTTTGAGGGAATTCTCGCCCCGGGTGAGCCAGGGCTCGCAGAGGGTCAAGGAATTCGTGATCGAGGAACTGACATAGAAGGCATCCCCCTCCACTTCCGGGAAGACCGCTCCCGCCTGAGAAGCCGCCGTCAGGGAACTCGTAATAAGGTCACTGGGCCAAGACGTATATTTCTTGGGAGCACTGACAAAGGCGTTATCATTCTGCCCATAGCCCACCCGGAAGCCTTTGAGGGCAGGATCATAAGAGGAAAGGGCCACATAGGAGACGAGATCTTTGGCGTAATAATGCCCCCGAAGGGGATCGTACGAATACCCGGCGTCGGTCAGGCTTTTGACGTAAGAGGCGTATTCCGTCTCATTCGCCGAGGTCACGATCGCCCCGACGTCCGCTTTGCCATAGCCTTTCTCCGTCGTGGAAGAAATAAAGGAGAAGCCTTTGGCCGTTGGGAAAAGGGTATCATTCATCGTGATAAGCGAGGGATAGGAGGACGAGAAGACCAAAGCCAGGGCGGCCGAGCGATGCTCTTCCGCGGTTGGGTCACTGCTACTCGAAGCAAGAACGAGCGTGATGCTCCCCTCGTCGACGTTATAGCTGAGGCTCAAGGTTGCTTGGGCGCTTGAAGAATAAAAATGGTAACTATCATAAGCAAGGTTCTTGTCATTGAGGACATAAGGGGCATAGGCATTGGCTAACGTCGCCCCATACGCTCGGAAGGCCTCGTGGGTATAGCCCCGGGAATAGAGGGTGCTTGAAGCATAGGCGTAATAGCCCCCGCCCGAAAGCTCCGGGAGCGAGAGCAAAGGATAATCTGTCGCGATCGCCGCGCTCGGGAAGGCCGAATAGCCGGATTCAGCCAGTTGACCCAAAAGGACGGACGTTCCGTTTTGATAGGTGAAGCTGAGGCTTAAAGTCTCGTTACTTGAGAGGCTCTTCGTCGCGGTGAGGCTCGCGCTTGTTTCACTAACGATCGTATAGCCTGCGGAGGTCAACGTCGTTTTGGCCGAGTTTAAGGGGTTCTCCGCGAGGAAGTAATGACTGATCGTAAAAGACGAGACGCCAGAAAGAACGCCGCTTTCGGCGTAACGGTACTGGCTGTAGCCAAGATAAGGGACGTCGTCCGTTGAACCAAGAACGGAAGAAATCGCTGCCTGCTCATCGTCATCATAAGACGCATACGGGATCGTCCGGCTTTTAATTGGGGTAGTATGGCAATCATAGGTGAGTGAAAGAGTCGGAAGATGCTCAAGGCTTGAGGAGTCTTCGTTAAAGAGGAAGAAATACCGTTTGCCCGAAAGCCCGCTTAAGGTAACGCTTGAAGAGGCGCTCCCCTTTTTTAGGAGGGCATCGGGGTTGGCCGCAGTTAAATAATTCTCGGGGTTGAGCTCATCATAAGAGAAAGCGACATCCCAAGACGAGGAAGAATCCTCGCTGAGTGCGAGCTTCTCAAATCCGCTGATCGGATCGGTGGTGTAAAGGAAGGAAGGCTTCGAGGCATCCACCGCCACGAGGCCCCCATTCGCGTAGGTGGCATTTGAAAGATGGAGCAAGAGGTAATCCGCGTAGCGGCTCCCCTTATAGCTCACGATCCCATTTTCGGAAGAGACGATATTCTCAGCGGTCAGGGCATAGTCGTTTTGGAGCGGAGTCTCTTCCCCATCGACGGGCAGGGTCGAAGGGACATTCGCCAAAGAAGTGATAACTGCCCCCGCGATAAGGGACACGGAAAAAAGAGATGAAATCAGGACAATGCTCTTTTTCCTTTCCATAAAGCGTCCCCCTCAGCTAACTGAAGATAATCATAATCCTTTCTCTTTTTGATTTAAGTCTCAGTTTTTGCACCCATTTGAATAAAAAGCGCTCCCCAGGACAGGAGCGCTTTGCGACGGGATGGAAGTTCAAGCAACGCAGGAATACGACATCGTAATCGATTTGAAAGTAACGTTGGTCGATTGTCCGTTATAGTAATACCAAAGCGGATCGCTGATGGTGATGGAGTCACTGCCATCCGTTACTTGGTTGTAGTTAATGGACTTGCCATCCGCGCTAGAACGGCCAAAGAAAGCCTTGCTTTTATCGGCGACTCCAGAAAGGTTCACGTAACTGAGGGCGGTATAGCCACTCCCACCAACTCCGTTCACCAATTGGGACAAAGGCGAATAAACCTGGACTCCGGGGCCAAAGGTCACAAGACCATTGCTCGTTCCAAAGGAGCCCGCGTCCTTCACATCGAAAACCAACCCACCGATCGTTACAGTAGCGCCTGTGCTATAGCTTTGATAAGCCGGGCAAGTCGAAGAATCAATCACGATCGTCTTGGTCGTGGCTGTGGTCGCGAAGACCATATGATTCGTGGAAACCGCCGCTGCCCCACTGCCTAAAGCCACAAGGGCGATCGCCGCAATTGCCGCAACGGTTAAGACCGTCTTTTTCGAATTTGCTGTTTTCATAAATGCCTCATTTGTTGCCTTTTACTATAAGGCTCTGACTAAACATTTGCAACCTTTAGTAAACCCATGAAAACATCAATATGATCATGGCTAAAAAGCAAGATTATAAAGAGTGAAACTGACTTCCAGGGATTCAAGAGAAGAACTCACTGACATTCGAAAAAGGATAGAAAGACGCTCTGGTTTCCCGAAGCGCCTTTTTGCGGAAACTCAGTTGATCAATACGACCACTTCGTCGTGATGGAAGCGACGGTCAAAGAAAAAGCGGAGGATGATTGAAAGTCAAAGGCCGAAATAAGAAAACATCGTTTTCGCCATAAGTTAAATATGTTTTAAATAACATGATGTTTGTATATACCTTATTTTATGTTAGTAAAACTTTTTTATCCGATTATTCCTAAGGTGAAGGCGATGATGAGATCCTTCTCCTCGGCTTTGCTCTCGGCGATGAGCAGGGTGGTCGCAGCCAAGGTGGTCGGGCTGATGAGCTTGTCCCCTTCGGGGGCTAAGGCACCGTTCTTCTTGAGGAAGTAGACGAAGAGGGTGGCCGCGATCC
>DAIQMS010000027.1:0-18670 GCA_036788815.1 Bacillota bacterium | reverse complement strand
GCGTTCCGCTGCTCGAGCAAGCCAAACGACTGGAAGATCATCGCGATCTTCTGCCTTGTCTTCCCGTCTGGGACGATCGCGGCGCTTGAGATGACCTTGTCGTTATAAAGAACCTGACCCGAGGTTGGCCGTTCAAGTCCATTGATGCAGCGGACCAAGGTGGATTTCCCGGCGCCCGAAAGCCCGAGGATCCCGAAGATGTCGCCTTTTTCTATCGTGAGCGAGACATCATCCAAAACAACGGTGTTGCCGAAGCTTTTGGAGAGATGCTCGATCGAGAGGATTGCCATAACGCCCTTTCTGGATCGGGTCTATAAACGAATAAAAACCCGTCCTCTTTTACGAAGGACGGGTTGATTTCCCGTGTTACCACCTTGTTTCGCCAACCTATCACTAAGCCAGCCTTATGAAGTGCGATCACACTTCTGGTTTTAACGGACGCCCCGTGACGGATTACGTATCACCCGTCAAGCTCCAAGGCCATGTTCGGTTCCGCTTTGCTTGCCCCTTGCACCAACGTCGGGGTTTCTCTGAGCGCATTGCGAAGCTTACTCTTCCTTTTCAAAGCTTCTGGCACGTATTTTATAGAGTGGTGGGGAAAAGGCAAGTTTTATTTTTGAAGGCGCGTGGTTTCGTCTTCCGTCTTCTTCTAGAGGGAATAAAAAGAATGAAACACCGTCGAATTTCGATTTTCTTAATTCATTAAGAAACGCCTTGGGCTATACTAAACGCGCACCATTAGAGGAAACTTTATGCAAGACAAATCCATCTCGATTCGCAAACTCTACGAAAAGTTCGCCGCCGGAGAGGACCTCGCCAAACTCGGCGAAGTCATCGTCGAAGGCTGGGTGAGAACGAATCGCAATAACGGTAAAATCGGTTTCATCGCCCTTCACGATGGCACCTGCTTCAAGAATCTCCAGGTCGTCTATGAGAACGTTCCGGATTTTGAGAAGATTTCGCACTACCCCTTGAGTGCGGCGGTCGAAGTCAAAGGAGCGATCGTGATGACCCCGGGGATGCAGCAGCCCTTTGAAATCCACGAAACCTCGATTGCCTTATTGGGCGATGTCGCCGAGGATTATCCGCTTCAGAAGAAACGGGCCACTTTCGAATATCTCCGCGACGAGGCTTATCTCCGTCCGAGAACCAATACCTTCGATGCCCTTTATCGGGTTCGTTCGGTTTTGGCGATGGCGGTTCATACCTTCTTCCAGGACAATGGTTTCGTCTATGTCCATACCCCGGAGATCACCGCGAACGATGCCGAAGGCGCGGGCCAGGTCTTCACCGTGACGACCGACGCCAAAGATCCGATCAATGATTTCTATGGCCGGAGAGCGAGCCTCACCGTTTCGGGCCAGCTCCACGTCGAAGCCTTTGCGATGGCCTTCAAGAACGTCTATACCTTTGGGCCGACCTTCCGCGCCGAAAAGAGCAACACCCCGCGCCACGCGAGTGAGTTCTGGATGATCGAGCCGGAAATCGCCTTCGCCGATTTGGATGATGATATGGACCTCATTGAGCGGAGCATCAAGTTCTGCATCCAATACGTCCTCGATCATTGCCCCGATGAGATGGCTTTCTTCAACGCCTTCATCGATAAGACGGTCCTCGATAAACTTCACAAGGTTTTAGCCGCGCCGTTCACCAAGATGGAATACACCGAAGGCATCGCCCTTCTTCAGAAAGCGGTCAAAGAAGGCCACAAGTTCGAGAACAACGATATCTTCTGGGGCATGGATCTCCAGAGCGAGCATGAGCGTTATCTCACCGAAGAGATCGTGAAGGGGCCGATGTTCCTCATCAACTATCCGAAAGAGATCAAAGCGTTCTATATGCGCGAGAACGAAGATGGCAAGACCGTCGCCGCCTGCGACTTGTTGGTCCCGGGCGAGGGCGAGATCGTCGGCGGCTCTCAGCGTGAGGAACGTTATGACGTTTTGAAGGCGAAGATGGACAAGATCGGCAACACCAAAGGGCTCGAGTGGTACCTCAACCTCCGCAAATACGGCGGCTGCAAGCACGCGGGCTTTGGCATTGGCTTCGATCGTTTGCTCATGTATATCACCGGCGTGGCGAACATCCGCGACACCGAGCCGTATCCGAGAACCTCGAGTGGGTTAAAGTACTGATATGACGAATCCTCAGCAAGTCCAACCCGAAGCCAAAAAGCCGCTCACGGAAGAGGAGCGTAAGGCCCTCTCCCATAAGCGGATCTATTGGGCGATCATCCTCTTGGATGTCGCCTTAGGGGGGCTCTTCCTTTACGAAGTGATCGCCCTCTTCATCCACTAAAAAACAGGGGCTTCTTCCGAAGTCCCTTTTTATTCTTATGATTGAAATCACCTCCCATATCCGGATCTTCCCGGGCCACGACAATGATGGGCCGAACCCCAAGATCGTTTTGATCTTCGGGGAGAAGGCTTCCCTTTTCGTCGATGTCTCGAATGACAAGGCTCAGCTCGATGATGCTCTCCGTTATATTGAGGAGAATCATCTTCCCTCGCTCAAGTATGTGGCCCTCACCCATTTCCACGATGACCATATCGGGAACTTGATCTATCTTCCGAAGGGACCCGAGCTCTTGGCGAGCAAGAACACCTCCCGTTATCTTTCCAAGCCTTCGACGATTCTGAGTCAGGATCAGGATCTCAATCTTGGGGGCTATTCCGTTCGGCTCATCTTGGTTCCTTCGCTCCACGCGAAAGGCTGCCTTGATGTCTTAGCGGAGGGTTATCTCTTCACCGGGGATTCCCTCTATTACCGCCAAAGCGGTTCTTCCTATTATTACAACGCCCAGATTGCCTATGAGATGGAAAAGAAGCACCGAGCCATTCCTTTCCTGAAAGCGATCGGCGCCCATGACTCTCCAATCCACACGAAAGTTGAGGTCATGACCTATTTATCTAAGCTCGCCAAAGAAGGATTACAGAGCGACTTCGAATAAAAGCCGCTAGTCATTTATTGGTCGTTTCTTAATCGAAAAATAGGAGGGGAAATCCCCTCCTATTATTTGTTGTTGTTAAACGGGTTTTGCTGAGGATAATTCGGATTTTGAGCGGGGTTTTGCATCGGGTTCAAATTGGCGTTTTGGGAAGGGAGATTGCCAGGATAGGGAGTTTGAGGCATCGTGCTATAAAAGTTATAGCCTTCGAGGCTCTTTTCGTAGACGCTCCGGCTCCTCCGGTTGATCAGGATGAAACGGGCGATGAAGGCTTGGATCACGACGAGATAATAGACGATCGCGGTGAGCCACATCGGCACCAAGATATAGGAGGCCCAATAGGACGTTTGAGGAGCGGGCTTACTGGCTAAAGTTGGCCACTTGGCCAAGAGGGTGATGCCCCAGATCGTCGCATAGTTATTGGGGTCCGACCAATCCCACTGGAAGAAGAGGGTTCCAAAGTGGCCGAAATAATCTTCGCCCCAGCCCTTTGTCACCGTGGCATAGATGATGTAAAAGAGGAGGGACAGGAAGGCGATGACAAACGGGACGATCGCCTGATGATAGAGCAGCCGGTTATTGACGACGTAGCCATATTTCCGGAAATGCTCCGGATCGGCGACCACCCGATAGACGACCGGGTCATGCACGTAATTATCGATCCGCTTACCTTGCTGGATCATCGTGTAACGAACGAGCATGCCAATGAGGCCAAGGAGAATAAAGAGGAGCACGAGCACGACCATGAGGACGATCAAAAGCTTGCGGTCGTTATCGCTCATGGACACTTCGATGAAAGAAAGGAAGGCCATTACTCTTTGCCTCCTTTCGGATCGCCATCGTGCGAGATATCGATATAGCCCGCCGGGTTGGTGGTGGGTTGCTGCGGGATTTGTTGGGCTTGGGTCAAACTCTCCGGAGTCGGATTCGAATTGATGGCCGGGGCGGGCGTTGAAGAGACGTCCAAAGTCGGGGTAGAAGGGTTCGGGTTAGAGAAATAACCGGTCGTGTCGATCGGCTGATTCGTTGGGGCGGGAGCGGGGTTCGCCTGCGGCGCGGTCCCATTATGGTTTTGGTAATAGTTTTGCTGAACGTAGACCGTCGAAGGACCCGCCGGCTGCGCTTGGGGAGCGGGGGCGGGGTTTTGGAGTTGGGCGTCCATCTGGGCTTTCTTGATTTCGGCGACCCGGACATCCTCCCATAAAGGCGGGAAGGCTTCCTTGCCTTGGAAGAAACGAATCGCCCCGGCGAAGAATTCATAAATGCAGACGCCAAGTCCATAGACCGCGGCGAGGGCGAGGATCGCTAAAAGGATCGGTGAAAGGGCGATGTAGACTAAGCCAAGGCCGAAGTTTTTCAGGAATTTGCCCATCGTCAATCGATCCTTTCTTTTTTCTTCTTCAACAATAATAGTCTTCCTAAGAGGGTGGCGGTATCAAGGGAAAATAAAAAGAAAGAAAGAAGGACGAGTCCCCCATCCGCGGGGACGAGGGAATAAAGGCTGGCAAAGCCGTAGAGCGAAAGAAGCTCCATCACGCCTAAGACGAGATAAACCCACCAAGCAAACTTCGTAACGAAGAGAAGAGAGCTGAAAGCCGTTAAGTAGAGGGCGAGGACGAGAAAGAAATAGCTGGTCGCCGGGGAATAGACGATGAAACTTAGGGCAAGAACAACCGCGCAAATCGCACCGATCGGATAGGATAACAGGAGCTTCTCATTGCTTTTTTCTTCGAGGTGAAACCGGCTGAAGAAGCCTTGGATCACGAAGTGGCTGATCGCGGTTTGGGCTAAGGCGTAGGTCAAGAGAAAAGCCGGAACGATGTCGTGGATATAGGGGTGATTGGTGAGGCCTAAAACATGGAGGAAGAAAGCAATGATGTCGTTCTCATAGATCCCTTTGATGATGAGGATCGATAAGGCCATCATCCCGAGTTCGAGGAGGGCGGTATAAAGAATAAGGTAAGGAAGCGGCTGTTTACTGTGGTAGAGGAAGCCATAAAGCGTCCCGGAAAGAATGGCGGGAATCACGTAGAAGAACGTGGCCTGCATGTTATAAGCGCTCGTGGCGAGCGAGACCCCGATCGCCGCGATCACGTAAATCGGAAGATATTGCTTTTGGCAAAGAAGACCCACCATCGCGCTCACAAGAGGGAGAACGAGGACCACGAAGAGGTCGCTTAAGGGCGCGAACGCCAAAAGGACCGCCAGAAGGGCGTTCACCGCCGCCATGAGCGATAAGAAAGCGACGTTTTGAGTGGGGGTGGTTCTTTCTTTAAAGAAAGACATAGGGATATTATCGCGGTTTTTTCAGGAAAAAGAAAACTCGTGGGGCACAAAAGCCAAATTCTTGTCTATAGATATGTAGGGGGAGGCGCTGAAGCGAACTCCATAACTCCCATGTTCAGGTCCCCTTAGCCTGATCGCTTCAGCACCCCTCCTTTTCTTCGTGAAAATATTCGTTGTCAAGTCTAGTAGTGAGAGGGTATTGAGGGTATGCTTAACTTACGTTAAGAGAACCCCCTTTATGGATTATGCTTCTTTACTCAATGACAAACAGCTCGCGGCGGTCAAAACGCCTTCCCAATACGTCCGGATTATTGCGGGTGCCGGCAGCGGGAAAACGCGGGTTTTGACCTATCGGATTTCCTATCTCATCAGCGAAAAACACGTTGATCCATCGCGGATTTTGGCGATTGCCTTCACAAATAAAGTCGCGACCGAAATGCATGATCGGGCTTTGAAGTTGGCCGAGGATGTTTTGGGCTATGCCCCGAACCTCCACATCTCGACCTTTCATAGTTTTTGCGCCCGGTTTTTACGGGCCGAATGCAAGGCGATCGGCTATCCGTCGGGCTTCACGATTTACGATGAGGATGACCAGCAGAAACTGATCAAGAACATCGCGGTGGATTTGGGCTATAAAAAAGGCGATGAAATCGTCAAGAACGCAACCAAATACATCTCCGATAAGAAGATGAAGGGCATCTACCCCGAGGATATCCATATCAAGTCCGAGGCGTTCAAGGACGAAAAGGAATGTCTGAAGTTCTATATGCTCTACGAGCAAAAGAAATCGGCGTCCTACGCCCTCGATTTCGATGACCTCCTTTTAAAGACGATCGAGATCCTTTCCAATAACGACGATATCCGCGATAAATGGGCTTCGCGGTTCGACCACATCTTGGTCGATGAGTTCCAGGATACGAACGACGTCCAATATAAGCTCATGAAGCTTCTTTTACGAAGCGACACCTCCATCTATGTGGTCGGTGATCCGGACCAGACGATCTATACCTGGCGCGGCGCGAACCAAACGATCATCCTGAACTTCGAGAAAGAATACCCGAATGTTGAGACCATCATTTTGAACGAGAACTACCGTTCGACCAAGACGATCCTCGACGCGGCGAACAAACTGATCGCCAATAACAAGAAACGGGTTCCGAAGGATCTTTTCACCAATCACGCGATCGGCGAGAAAATCGAAACCAACATGCTCCCGAAAGCCGAGGATGAAGCCCATTGGGTTGGGGGCAAGATCCAAGCCTTGGCGAGTGGTGACAAAGTCGACGGGGAACCGAACTACCGCAATATCGCGGTCCTCTATCGTTCGTCCTATATGACCCGACCTTTCGAAAGTGAACTCAAGGATCGGGGGATCCCCTATCGGATCTTCGGGGGGCTCCGCTTCTACGAACGGATGGAAGTGAAAGACCTTTTGGCCTACTTTAATTTGATGATGAATCCGCTCGATAACGTCGCTTTTGAACGGATCGCGAATAAGCCGAAGCGGAACGTCGGAGACACCTCGATTGAGCGGATTCGGAATGAAGCCGCCAGCAAGAATCTTTCGGAATACCAATACATCTTCGCGATGGATCAATACGCGAACGAGTCGGAAGTCCCGACAAGGGTCATCACCGCTTTAACGACCCTGGTGACGAAAATGGAAGAGACGAAGAAGAAGCTCAAGGATAACCTCGAGGTCTATTCGTCCGTTCTCAAAGATTTCACGACCGACATCGGCTATTTCGATTACCTCAAGGACGATGAAAATCCGGATGAAGATCGGATCGGCAACGTCAACGCCCTTTTCGATGATATTTCGCATTTCATCAACACCCATCCGGAATCGACATTCCAGGAATACCTCCAGAATGTCACCCTTTTGACGTCTCAGGATGATATGAACGCCGGGAACTATGTCTCGCTCATGACGATCCACATCGCCAAGGGCCTCGAATTCGATTACGTCTTCGTGATCTCGATGAACGAAGGGGCCTTCCCTTCGATGCGAGCCGAGATGGAATCCGGAAGAGACGCGACCGAAGAGGAACGACGGCTCGCCTATGTCGCGATGACCCGGGCGAAGAAACAGCTTTTCTGCTCGTGCAACACCGCCTATTCGTATGTGACGGATTCGCACGCGATCCCCTCCCGTTTCTTTAAGGAAGCGGGGCTCACCTTACCAAAGAGCTATGCCTTCACGCCGGTCGAAGGGAGTTCGTGGAACAGTTCCTCGAGTTGGAATAATACCTATAATCAATCTCAGGGGAGCGGCGATTACTTCGCCGATAACGATGCGATCCATGAAGCCCCGAAAGCGGAGTCGGTCGAAGAGAAGCCCGCGACGAACGGCATCACCGACTGGAAGGTCGGGGATAAAGCCCATCATGAGAAGTTCGGCGATGGGGTCGTGGTCGAGATCATCGATAAGAACATCATCATCGTCAATTTCGATACTGCCGGAAAGAAGACCCTCTTGGCCAGCCATCCGATGCTGTCTAGGGCGGCCTCTAAAGGAGGAGAAGCATGAGCATTGATGAAGCGCGGAAGAGGATCGCCGAATTAACGGAGCTCCTCGAGAAGTACAACTACGAATATTACGTTCTCAATCAATCGTCGGTGAGCGACGCGGATTTCGATCGGCTCATGGGCGAGCTCAAACTCCTGGAAGAAGAGTTCCCTGGCCTCAAGAGCAAGAACTCCCCGACCCAAAGAGTCGGTGGCTACGTTCAGACCGAATTTAAGAAAATCCCCCACAAAAGGCTCATGCTTTCGCTTGGCAACGTCTATAACGAAGACGAGATGCGGGACTTTGACCGGAAGGTCAGAGACATCCTTCACGTCGACAAAGTCACCTACATGGGCGAAGTCAAAATCGACGGGCTTGGGATGTCTCTCATCTACGAGAATGGCGAGTTCCAATATGCCGTCACCCGCGGCGATGGCGTGACCGGCGAAGATGTGACCGCGAACATCATCACGATCCATTCGATTCCGATGCACGTGAAAGAAAAGCGCCCTTTCGAAGTCCGGGGCGAAGTCTATATGCCGAAGAAGTCGCTCGACGACGTGAACGTTCAGCGCCAACTCGCGGGCGAGCCGGTCTTCGCGAATTGCCGTAATGCCGCGGCAGGCACGGTTCGTAACCTTGATTCCTCGGTCGCGGCCTCGCGCCACCTCGAAGCCTTCTGGTATTATCTCGTAAACGCGCGGGAGCTCGATCTCCACATCCATTCGGATTCGCTCAATTACCTCGATACCTTGGGCTTCCGCACCAATAAGGAACGGCGGATCCTCCATGGCATCGATGAAGTGATTGACTATATTCGCGAATACACCGAGAAACGGCCGTCTTTGGATTACGATATCGACGGCTTGGTCTTCAAGGTCGACAACATCGATGATTACGATAAACTCGGCTACACCGCGAAGGAACCAAAATGGGCGATTGCCTATAAGTTCCCGCCGACCGAGGTGACCACCAAGCTTTTGGATATCGTCCTCACGATCGGCCGGACTGGCCGGGTCACCCCGAACGCGATTCTTGAACCGGTCCGGGTTCAAGGTTCCTTAGTTCAAAGAGCGACCCTCAATAACGAAGACTTCATTAAAGACAAAGGTCTGAAGATCGGGGACATCATCGGCCTCCATAAAGCCGCGGATGTGATCCCAGAAGTCACCGGACCGATCATTTCGGAACGTAAGGGCAATGAAGTGGATTGGGTCATGCCCTCCACCTGCCCAGTGTGCGGGCAACCTCTCACGAAGGTGAAAGGGCTTCATTACTGCCTTAATCCGGAATGCGGATCCCGCAAGATCGAAGCGATGATTCATTTCGCCTCGCGTAACGCGATGGATATCGATGGCTTGGGCGAAAGCGTGGTCGAAGAGTTCTTCGCCGAAGGTTTCTGGAAAGACATTCCGGATATCTACAAGCTTTCGAACCACGCCTCCGAGATCAAGGCGCTCGATGGCTGGAGCGATAAGTCGGTGAACGCCCTCCTTGATGCGATCGAAGCGAGCAAGAAACAATCCTTGGAACGGCTTCTCTTTGGTCTTGGCATCAAAGAAGTCGGTGAGAAGATGGCTAAGATCTTGGCCCGGAAGTACAAGAATCTTGAAGCGTTCTATCCGTTAACCTTGGAAGAGCTCCAAGAGATCAAAGACGTTGGGCCGGTGGCCGCGAAGTCGATCTACGATTATTTCCATGATCCGAAAGCCCTCGAAGAGATCGCCTCGCTCAAGGCGGATGGCGTGAACTTCGCTTATCTTGGTACCGACACGGTCGATGTGAATTCGTATTTCTATGGGAAGACGGTGGTGCTCACGGGCACCCTCGTGAAGTACTCGAGAGAACAGATGACGGATATCCTCGAAGGGATCGGCGCCCATTGCGCCGGATCCGTTTCGAAGAACACCGACATCGTGATCGCCGGCCCAGGCGCCGGCAGCAAACTCGATAAAGCCCAAGAGCTCGGGATCGAGATCATGGACGAGACGACCGCGCTCAATCATTTGAATAAGACCGGACAATAACTTTCGCTTTTCCGTAATGGCATAGAATCTTTCGGCTGCGCCTTTCGTTTTTCGATGTGAAACAAATCATCCAAAATGTTTCACATAGGGTACAAATCTAATTTATCTCTGTTTATATGTACCCTAATTGCTTATTGTGAAGGGCGGGACGAAGAGTCCGTCCGGACGTTGCTTCGCGACAAAGCCTTGAGAACCTTTTGATGAGAATCTTTTTTCGTCTCGGTTTTAACCCGGGGATACGCCATTCAGTGGCTTTTTGCCAGGTATTTTTAGGCGAAAAAGAATAAAGGAGCGTGTTTTCTCTTTGCTCTATTGGCCCGAAGAAAAAGTCCCTTTCGTGGATCCTCTTCAAAATCGAGAAAGCCCTATTCTTTCGTTTACCACTCATAAGTGGTAACCTAGTTAGCGGAACGAGATAACACAGCATGAAAACAATCACGATGGATGTCCTCAAGGATGCAGCGAATCGTTTGCTCTTCGATATGTCCGAGGAAGAGTACAAGACGCTCTATGAGGAGTTTGGCATTTTGACCAAACAAATGGAGAAGATCGGTGAGATCAAAGGGCTCGAAAGCTATGAGCCGATGACCTTCCCGTTCGATTGCACCACGGACTATCTCCGCGAAGATGTCGCGGAAACGCCTTTGCCCCGCGACGAGGCCCTCAAGAATGCGGGCAATAAACAAGACGAGCAGATCAAGCTCCCGAAGGTGGTTTTATGAATTATCTGGATCTCCCCTTAAAAGAACTCCACGAAGCCCTCGTGGCGAAGAAAGTCACGCCGCTAGAACTGACCGAAGAAGCCTTGAAACGGGCTCACGCGAACAAAGATAACGCCTTTGAATACCTCGATGATGAAGGCGCGAAGGCTTTTGCCAAAACGCTCGTCGAACCGGAGAAGGATAACCCCCTTTGGGGCATCCCGTATTTCGCTAAAGACAACTTCTCGAGCAAAGGCATTCCGACCACGGCAAGCAGCAACATCCTGACGGGCTATGTTCCAGTCTACGATGCGACCGTCATCAGTAAACTCAAGGCCGCCAAAGCCGTGATGATCGGCAAGACCACCCTCGACGAACTCGCGATGGGCGGCACGGGCACGACCGGCCATTTAGGCAAGACGTTTAACCCGTATGATCCGAAGCATGAACGGATGATTGGCGGATCCAGCTGTGGGTCGGCCGCTTCCGTAAGCGCATCGATCGTCCCGTTTGCGTTAGGCTCCGATACGGGCGACTCGGTTCGTAAACCGGCTTCCTATGCCGGACTCGTTGGCATGAAACCGACGTGGGGACGGATCAGCCGTTATGGCTTATTCCCGTTTGCCCCCTCGCTCGATCACGTGGGTTACTTTACCCGCGATGTCTATGCCTCGGCGGTTCTTCTCGATGTTTTGGCGGGTCGCGATAACCACGATTCGACCTCTTCGACGAAACCGGTTGAGCATTATGAAGAAAAGCTTGGCCAACCCGTCAAAGGGATGAAGGTGGCCGTGCTTAAGATGGTCACCGACTCGATCAAAGACGAAGCGATCAAAACCCATTTCTATGCCTCGCTCGAAGAACTGAAGAAACAAGGCGTTCAGGTGGATTTTGTGGAATTCGGGCGCGATTTGCTCGAATCTTTATATGCCACCTATATCGTCATCAGTTGCGCCGAAGCCACGTCGAATGACGCGAATTTGGATGGGATTAAGTTCGGGCCGTATAAAGGCGGCAAGAGCTACCAGGAAGTCATGTACAATGCCCGGACGGCGGGCTTCAGCGAACTCATCAAACGCCGCTTCGTGATTGGCTCGTATTGCCTGATGAGAGAAAACCAAGAAGAGCTCTTCTTACGGGCCCAAAGGAACCGGGCGAAGATCGTCGAACGGGTGAACGAGATCCTCAAGGATCACGATTTCATCTTGGCGCCGGCCGCCCCAAGCGTCGCGCCTTTATTCACGAAGGCTAGCGATAAACTCTCGGACGAATACCTGATTGCCGATAACCATCTTTGCTTAGGTAACTTCGCGGGGCTTCCCTCGATCACCTTGCCGCTGGGCTATGAAGGTGGGATGCCCTTTGGCGTGAACTTCATGGGAAAGGCTTTTGAAGAAAAAGCTTTGTTCCAGATTTCTTATGCCTACGAAAAGATCACGGGACTTGCCGAAACAAGCGCCCCGTCTCCCAAGGAGGCCCGTTTATGAACTTCGAAGCGGTCATTGGACTCGAAATCCACGTCGAGATGCGGACGAAGTCGAAGATGTTCTCTGCCGCTCCGGATGGCTTCTCGCACGATCCGAACACCGAGATCGCACCTTTGGATATGGCTTTCCCGGGCACGATGCCGGTCGTCAATAAGCAAGCGGTCATCAATGCGATCCGGGTGGCGAATGCCCTTCATATGAGCATCGACCATACCCTCTATTTCGACCGGAAGAACTATTTCTATAGCGATCTACCGAAGGGATTCCAGATCACCCAGCAGCGTCGTCCGATCGGCAAGGATGGCTACGTGATGATCAAAGTGCCCGGTGGCATGAAGAAGATCCGGATCGAACGGATCCACATGGAAGAAGATACCTGCAAGCAAGAGCACTTCATGGACTATACCTTGCTCGACTATAACCGGGCGGGCGTTCCGCTCGTTGAAATCGTTTCGTTACCGGATTTACGGAATGGTACCGAGGCGATGGAATACGCCGAAGCGATCCGCAACATCGTCGTCTATAGCGGAACTTCCGATGGCAAGATGGAAGAAGGAAGCTTGCGCTGCGACACCAACGTCTCAATTCGGCCGTGCGGCCAAGAAGAATTCGGCACCAAGGTCGAAATCAAGAACATCAACTCCTTCAAGAACATCGAGATGGCGATCGATTATGAAATCGCGCGCCAAGCCCGTCTTATCCTTTCGGGCGAACCAGTCGTCCAAGAGACCCGTCGTTATGATGAGGCCTCGGGCAAGACGGTCCGGATGCGGCTTAAGAGCGATGCGGTCGACTATAAGTATTTCTGCGAGCCGAACATCACCCCGATCAAGCTGTCGGATGATTTCGTCAATGACGCGATCAAAACGTGCCCTGAGCTCTATGACGCGAAGGAAGAACGTTATCTCAAGGCGGGCTTAGCCCAAGCCGATGCGGATATCCTTCTTGCGGATCCGGCGATGGCCTCCTATTTCGAGGAAGGCATGAGCTTAGTCAAGGCGCCGAAAGATCTGGCGAACTTCTTGATCGTCGAGATCAATGGTTACCTCAATAAAGAAGGCAAAACCATTAAAGAGTTGCCGCTAAAACCCGCGACCCTTGCCGAGATTGTCACCCTCCAAGAAACGGGTGGCTTATCCCATAAGCAATGCGCCGATATCCTTGCAAAAGTCCTCTCGAATCCTTCTTTGACCCCCTCTAAGGCTAAGGAAGAACTCCATATCGTCGCCCAGGTTTCGGACACCGGAGCGATCATGTCGTTTGTCACTGCCGTCCTCGAAGCGAACCCTCAGTCGATCGTCGACTACAAAGCTGGCAAAGACCGGGCGCTGGGCTTCTTGGTGGGTCAAGTGATGAAAGCCTCGCATGGCAAGGTCAATCCGGCCGAGGTTTCGCGCTTACTCAAAGAAGAACTCGATAAGCGCTAATTAAGGAGAACGTATGGATAAGGAACTGGATGAACTTCAAGCTTGGCTTAAAGCCGCCTCCTCTTTCGAACTCCCTCCTTATAATGAGCTGCCCAATGTTCCCCTTTATATGGAACAGGTGGTCGAGTACATCAACAAGACCTTGAAGCCTATCAATCCCTCTGAGAAAGACATCCTGACCTCCTTCATGGTCAATAACTATGTGAAGGCCGATATCCTCGAAGAACCCCATAACAAGAAGTACACGAATGACCAACTGGGCTACCTTTTGGCCATCTCTTCCTTGAAGCGGGTCCTCTCGATGAGCGAGATCTCCTTATTGATCGAAATGGATAAGGACGTGTCCACGGATAAGTCTGTTCTTTATGGTTTCTTCCGCGTCATGGCGAAGGACATCCTTCAGGAACGGGCCAGCAAGGTTGCTTCGAAAGCGGATTCTTTCGTCGATACCTATAAACGGGAACTCGCGGAAGGGAACGCGAATGCCGAGCAGAACTTAAGGGACCGGCTTGGATTAATCGCCTTACGTCTGGCGATCCAATCGGGGGTCGATTCGATCATCTCGCAGATGCTGCTCGATGAAATCGGGAAGAGCGCCCATGGCGAGAAGGTCTATGAATTTGAGTCGACGCCAGGCCATCACGAATTACGGCGGGAGAACAAGATCTCTTTGGCCCAGTCGAAACGGTTGGCTGCCGCCAAGTTAGCGGCCGCGAAAAAAGAAAAATCGAAGGAGAAGGCTCCTTCGGTGAATAATAATCAAAAGGAGGAGAAGTAAATTATGCATACCATCTTGGTTACGGGAGGTCTGGGCTTCATCGGAAGCGAGACCGTCATCGCCCTCGTTGAGGCGGGTTATGAGCCGATCGTGGTCGACGATCTTTATAACGCGAAGAAGACCGTGCTCGATCGGATTGAAACCCTCACTCATGTTCGGCCGAAGTTCTATGAGGTCGATGTGACGAAGAAAGAGGAGACTGAGAAGATCTTCAAAGAAAACAAGATCGACGCGGTCATCCATTTCGCGGGCTACAAAGCCGTCGGCGAAAGCGTCTCGAAGCCGATTGAGTATTATCAAAATAACCTCGGGAGCGCCCTCAATGTCCTTGATGTGATGCGGAAATATGGGGTCAATAACTTCATCTTCTCCTCTTCCGCGACGGTCTATGGCGTCCCGAAACGGGTACCTCTTGTGGAAAGCGATCCCGTCGGGAGCGCGACCAACCCTTATGGCGAGACGAAGATCATGATCGAGCGGATCCTCGAAGATGTTCAAAAGGCGAATCCGTCTCTCAATGTCGCCTTGCTCCGTTACTTCAATCCGATCGGCGGCCATCCCTCGGGCTTACTGGGCGAAGATCCGACCGGCATCCCGAATAACCTCATGCCGTACATCACCCAGGTGGCGATTGGAAAGCTTCCGTATCTCCGGGTCTTTGGCGATGATTACAAGACGGTGGATGGGACCGGCGTCCGAGACTATATCCACGTGGTGGATCTCGCCGAAGGACACGTTGCCGCGCTCAAGAAACTCGATACGAAGCCCGGCTTAGTCATCTATAACCTCGGCACGGGCAAAGGAACTTCGGTTCTCGAACTCGTCCACGCTTTCGAAGAGGCGAATGGGGTCAAGATTCCGTATAAAATCTTGCCGCGACGCCCAGGCGACGTGGATGCCAACTACGCCAACTGCGATAAAGCGTTCAAGGAACTTGGCTGGAAGAGCCGGCTCACGATTGTCGATGCCTGCCGGGATGCTTATGCGTTCCAGAAGAAGAATCCGAACGGAATAAAGTAAAGGCCGTTTCGTCTCGAATTATTGAGGGGGAATTCATCCCCCTCTTTTTTGTGCTGGTCTTGAATATCTAGAAAATACCTATATAATTTAACTAACAAAAATGTTACTAACAAATTTGTTACTTAAAAAAGGAGGCCCCTTATGTTTGTGGGAAGAGAAGAAGAATTAGCCGCGCTGGCTCAAGCCTTTTCTTCGAAAGGCATGGAGGTCATTATTCTCTATGGCCGGAGGAGAGTCGGAAAAACCGAATTGATCAAAGAGGCCTTGGAACGGACGTCCTTGCCTTGGGCTTATTACGTTTGCAGCGCCTCCGGAGAAGAAAAAGATCTCCGGGCTTTTCAGTCCTCGCTCTCGCTCTCCTTTTCGGAAGAGCCATTTGCTTATCCTTCTTTTGAAGAAACGCTGAAAGCGCTCTTCAAGAAATCGGAAAAGACCCCTTTCGTGCTTGCCTTAGACGAATTTCCGAACTTGGTGGAGGACGTGAAAGGCATCAGCGGGACTTTGCAAAACCTTATCGATGACTACAAAAGAACGGGGACGGCTCATCTTAAGCTCATCCTTTCCGGCTCTTATTTGAAGATGATGGAAAAGCTGATGGGAGTGGATGGAGCACTCTATAAAAGGGAAACCCTGAAGAAGCGGCTCCGTCCGATGGACTATTTTGATGCCGGGAAGTTTACCCCCAAGAGATCCAGCAAGGAAAAAGCGATGATCTATAGTGTCTTTGGCGGTCTTCCTTATTGCCTTGAAGAAGCGGCTAAATACCCCACTTTGAAAGAGGCGATCATTCACTCCATTCTTGAAGAAGGATCGGGCTTATCCGATTTCGAAGGTTTTGTCACCGGCCAGGAACTCCCCCGTCTCAAAGGCGCCTCAGAGGTTTTTTCGAGCATCGCCCAGGGGAACAACACCTTTTCCAAACTCCAAGGATCGACTTCTTTTAAGGAAGCGACCCCTCTTTCACGGATCTTAAGTGCGATGATGGAGATGGATCTCATCGACAAAAAAGCGCCGATTAATGACAAAGCCAATAAAAAGAAGACGTTTTATGTCATCAAAGATGGCTACCTTCTCTTTTATTACACCTATATCTTCCCTCACCTTTCGGCCTTGGCCATCATGGATAGCGAGGTTTTCTATGATCGTTACATCGCTCCGAGTCTCGAAAAGACCTATTGCGCCAAAC
Source organism: Bacillota bacterium (assembly GCA_036788815.1). GTDB lineage: Bacteria > Bacillota_I > Bacilli_A > RFN20 > CAG-826 > UBA4951. Next base: position 2,302 of record DAIQMS010000027.1, on the reverse strand, counting down.
GTTTCGAAACTCTCGTCAAAGAATATTTGATTCGCGCAAACAAGAAAGCGCGATTAGATCGAATTTATGAGGATATCGGGACGTATTGGTATGACGACCCCATCGCCAAGAAGAACGGCCAATTCGATGTTGCCCTAAGGGATGGGGAAGATTACCTTTTGGTGGAGTGTAAGTTCACGGACTCGCCTTTAGGAGAATCCGTGGTTCATGAAGAGATTGAACAGACAAAGAATCTTGAACTGGGCCCCGTCCGGCTTGGTTTCGCCTCCTTATCGGGCTTTAACGTTCCTCCTTCGATGAGGAAGGAATTCTATTTTGTGAGTCTCGACGACATGTATTAAAGAGGCGTAAAAAGACAAAAAGCCTAGTTTTTAGCTAGGCTTTTCATTTTACCTTAATGCGTTACTTGAGTTTATGGAGAGGCTTTTCTTTCCGCCCAGCGGTCTTCTCACGCTGAATCTCGAAGGGGATGCCCCCTTTGCGGATGCATTGCTTAAGGAAGATGGTGATGGCACTCGACATCGACATCCCGAGATCCTCAAAGAGGTCTTCAGCCTGTTCTTTGGTGTCTGAATCGAGCCTCACGGTGATGATTTCGCGACTCATTTCTTATCCTCCTATTGCTAATGTATGTTTAATGACTATTAAACTGCTATACAAACGCTATACGTATAATAGACAAACGCAATTGACGATTTCACTATACCGCAAAATGGAGGGAAGGCAAATTCTTTTACATGCCTTTCGGTGGTTCAACTAGAGAATTTGGGGCCATGACTTTGGCTTGACCTTTTGCAGCCTCTCAAAGCTTCCCCAGAAAATCCAAAATTGTCTCGGTCATTACCTGATAATCCATGCCAGTCCAATTGCTTGACGCGCTTGACGCTAAAGGGGAAAACGTTTCGTCGTGAAAAGTTTCGGATAATCGTAGATAAATATCTTCTATATTTTTTGCATGATTTACTGGTAAGACGAAGGAGAAAAACCTTTTCACTTTTTCTTTGGTTAACAAATCGTTAGAAATTAAGAAATACATGTCTGCAATATCTTTATAACGGGTTGAGGCTATCCCATGTCGGACCAGGGAAAGAACTTTTTCTCCGAAGATCTGTTCACTTGGATTCGTTAGAAGAACGATGTTTTCTTCGGTGACGCCGATAAAATAAGAATCATTTTCCTGATTAATTCCAAACAAAGTGTGAACGCCGACATCCATTTTTAGAGTGAGCTTATATCTGGCTTTGTCTTCGATGGACAAACGAATTCTGCAGCCTTGGTAGTCCTCTTGTTTCAGTTTTTCAATTTCCCCTAATCTTGAAATTCTTAATCCTTGACTATCAAAGTTTAGGGCATTGATAAAAGCGTCGATGCTTTTTGGTTCTATTGAATAACGTATCACATCGATATCCATATCGATCGTCGCCCGGCGGAGGCTGCTTGTTTTATTAAACATCACCACTCCGCCTTTAAGCGTTATCGAATCTTTAAGACGGGAGTGGGCTATGCTCCTCAGAATGACTTCTTGAGCGACTAGACTCTCGGCGTGTTTGTGGTCAAATCCTTTTTGTTCTTCTTTAATTACGGCATCTCTCAAATTGATATTCATTAAAAAACTTCCCTCAGGATCTGAATAAGGATTCTTTCGCCGTTTTTAAAATGGCCAGCGTATTCCGCGATCTTGTTCGAATCCAAGGAATCCGCGATCGCCCGGTAGTTTAGGATGATTTCTTTGTAATAGTCATAAGGGAAACGCTTCTGGAGCCGGATGAGCTCGATCAGAAGCCTTTCTTTGTCGTAGATCCGGACGGTTCCCGAAGGGGTGGAGATAGAGGAATCACCGAGGATGAAAATCTCTTTGTTTTGAAAGTTTTGTTTAATAGCTTTGTCTTTGATCCGAGTATACGTTCGAACCGAAGCGAAATAACAACGATCGGGAACGACATCGGTTAAGTCATAAAGGTAAAATGCGCTGTTTAGCGTCAGAATGGCCCCAGGGTAAAGAAGCGAAAGGGTTGCCTCGTCTTTTATTGGCTTTTTGTCCGAATAAAGGCCGTGGCCAATGACATAAAGGCGTCCTTCCGCCAAAGCTTTGCGGATTTGATAACGGGAACCGAAATTTTGTAAGGCTACTCTGAAGGAGTAATTCACATGATAATTGTACATAAGACAACACACATTATCAATTACTGTGTTGTTAAATGTATAACCTATTTGGTTTGTAGTATTTTGGGCCATAAAACAATACCTCTCACATAATCCATAGGCAAAAATTCTTAAAGCGTGCCCCTAGTTTTTAAATTTT
>DAIQMS010000026.1:17301-18785 GCA_036788815.1 Bacillota bacterium | reverse complement strand
GCGCCGACGCTCTTGAAGCCATTTTCGAGCCCCTGATAAGAGAGATTGGCCGCCCCGAGGTAATGGAGCGAGCCTTTTTTAGCGACGTAAAGCATCGGGGTGGCGCCCCAATCGTCCGCCGTCACGTTGAAATACTCTTTGAAGAGATTGAGGACCGTCCGATATTCGGTATAGGTGATGAGCCCATTCTCGAAGAGATTGACTTCGTAGGGGTTATCTTGGAGAAAGGAGACGAAAGTGCTCTTCCATTCGGCGCAATGGCTGCAGGAGGTCGAGGTGAATAAAAACGAGACGCTCTCGCCATTATCCATCCGTTCGATCAGGCGCTCGGCGCTGGTCTTCGCACAGACGTCTTCGTATTCCGTCGGCGCCGAAAGCGCGGAGATGTCCCCGTTGTTCTCCAAGGGGCATTTCAGGCTGTTATCCTTCCCGCACGAGACGAGGAGGAAGGGCAGGAATACAAAAAAAGCGATTCGTCGTTTCACGCTTTTATGATACCGCAATTCCCTTCGTTCGCGGATTCTCTCTTTTTTCTCGACTTCTCGTGCTAAGATAGTCGCATACATTAACTGGAGATCGAAGTATCTTTTATGAACATTTGGCATGCCGTTAAGAAGGAGCGCGTCACTCCCGAAAGCTTCATCGCTTGCATCGAAATCAGCGCCGGAAGCAAAAACAAGTACGAACTCGACAAGGAGACCGGGGCTTTGATTTTGGACCGGATCCTTTATACCGCGACCCATTATCCGCAGAACTATGGCTTCATCCCGCACACCCTTTCGGAAGATGGGGATCCGCTCGACGTGCTCGTGATTTGCTCCGAGCCGATCGTGCCGCTCGCCTTGACCGAAGCCTATCCGATCGGCGTTCTGGAGATGGATGACACCGGTTCGCTCGACGAGAAGATCATCGCCATCTGCGCCCATGACCCGCTTTATAACGGCTACAAGGACATCGTCCAGCTCCCCGAGCACGTTTGCGACGAGATCCGCCATTTCTTCACGGTCTACAAAGAGCTCGAATATGGCAAGCACACCCAGGTCAAAGAGATCAAAGGCCGCGATGCCGCCAAAGAAGTGATCGCCAAAGACATCCTCGCTTATGAACGGAAATTCCCGGGAAACACCGAAAAATAAAAAGCACGCGGTCTATGTCTTACTTGGACTCTATCTTCTTTTTGGAACCCTGATCCTCGCCGAAAGCGCCGTCCCAAGCGCCGCCTCGGGCAATCAATCGAATGCCTTTTCAAACGCCCTCGCTTGGGTCGTGAATATTTTTTCGCCCTCGGTCGAAGGTAAGCAGATCGAGCCGAGCGCTTTCGCCCAGGACGAAAACGGCGATACGACCCTTCTTTCGAAGGATGAATCCGGGGTTTCGCAGATCGCTCTTGGCACGACGAGCCTTCTCACCTATACCGCGACTTACCCCGAGAAGAGCGCCTACGATTTTTATGACCAAGCCTATACGGTTACCCGGACGGTTGG
>DAIQMS010000026.1:0-17201 GCA_036788815.1 Bacillota bacterium | reverse complement strand
CAATCCGATTGGTATCTCCGGCGCTACTTCGATCCCCGAAAATTGTTTACGGGGAGGCCCGCCTTCACTCTGACTCCCGAAGATGAGGCAAAAGGCGTGCTCAAACTGAGCGAGGATGGCTTCCTTTACGGGCAAAAAGAAGGCAAAGTCACGCTTCATTACGGAGCTAAAAGTTTGGATATTACCGTTCAGGGCACCGTCGAGGGCACGCTTTCCAATTTCGCTTTAGCGAAAGCCAACGATCATGCCCCGTATATGAACGACTACGATTTCATCGGCGACACCGATACAAAAGGGGCGGTGCAATCGTATTTCTCGCGGAGCGATGGCGGGGTTTATTGGACCACGCTAAAAGCCTCTTTTACTTCGACTTCCGCTTTATCGAAGGGCGATTTAGCCGTTCATTTCGCTTCGAGCGACGAAACGATCCTCCGCATTTTCCCTTACGCGATCGATGCGGCAAGCCAAGCCGCCTCTTGGTTTGACGAAGAAGGCAATCCCGCTTGCCAAGCCGTGGCCTATCGCCTTCCGGGCAACCAGGAAAGCGATGTGACGGTGGTCGCGACCTCTTTGGCTTTGGGCACCTCGAAAACGCTGACGCTCCACGTGGGCAAGGCAGTCCCGACGGCGATGAGCCTCTCGGGCGTTCCCAGTAGCGGGGTATTGTCCACCAATGCTCAGATTTCCTTGAGTGGTAACTTCGACCCGGCCAACGCTGGGGATAAGCGGCTCAAGGGCACGAGTTCCGATCCGAGTATCATCAGCCTCTCGGGCGACGGGACGAGCACCCTCTTCCTCTTGGGCAAAAAGGAAGGGAGCGCGACGATCGTGGTCCAGAGCGTGGCCAATCCGTCTTTGAGCGAATCCTTCACCCTCACGGTCAAGAATCCGTCGGCGATCAACGAAAGCAATTTCACGGATTTCGCGAGCGTGATTCGCAAAGCGGCGGGCCATTTCACCCTTTTCCTCTTGGCAGCGGTCCTCGGCGAACTTTTCTTCCTTTTCTTCTTTGCCGATCCGAAAAAAGATCTCTTGGCGCTGGGTTTTGGCTGCGCGGTGGGTTTCCTTTGGGCTGGCTTCTCCGAACTGATTCAATATTTGGGTGACCTCTTTTTCTCAGCGGGACGAGGCGGGGCTTGGAGCGACGTCGGGATCGACACCTTAGGTTATGTGGTGGGAGCCTTATTGACCTGGGGGATCGTCCTTTTGATCCGGCGGCTCCGAAAAAAGAAAGCGCCCAGCGCTCCGATTCAGTAAAAAAAGAAAGCGTTCCTTTATGGGGGAACGCTTTTTAGATCATGCGGAATTCCGGATGCTCTTTGTCGATCGCTTGGAAGAGGAGAATCGCTTCTTTTTTGTCTTTGGCGATGTCCTCGAAGCCTTGGTAATGGGTTTCTTTGTAGCGGCATTTGGCCCAGTAATACCAAAGATAATTCTCATAGGCCATCCAAAGGATCACCTTATGGAAATGGGTCTCGCTCATGTCCTTCGTGAAATAGGCTTTCGTGAAGTAACGGATCTTGGCAAGATCAAAGATCTTGTTTTCGCTCAACAAGGAGGCGAGATCGAAGAATTCGTTATTGAGGCCGGCACATTCGAAATCGATGAGGGTCAATAAACCATCGGGGCTCTTCAGGATATTGTCATGGACCAAATCGTTATGGGAGAGGACGAGCGGCTCTTTCAAAAAGAGGGCTTTGACCGCGGCGGTGAGCCGTTCCTCTTCCTCAGGGAAAAGGGACTCGCCGCTTCGAAGCTTATAGGAGTCATAGCGCTGAAAGGGGTAGAACTCGCTTCGGCAGCCGTTAATGCCGTGGAGCCGATGAAGGATCGAAGCGCAGGCTTTCATGTCCTCTTCGGAGATCTCAGGCGAGACGAAGCGGTGGTCGCCCACGATGTAGCGGTCGATCATGTTGCCGGTCGATTTATCGTAATAATAAAGCTTTGGCCCAATCCGATTCGGGGCGATGAGAGAAAGGATTTTCCCTTCGTTCTCCGAGGAATAGAAAGGGGCATCCGAGGTTTTCTTGAGCCGGAAAACCTTCTCATCGTTGATCAGGTAGGAAGCGTTCGAAAAACCATCCGTCAGATAAACGAGGCTTTTGACGTTTTCGTTGGTCAAATTCTGGTAAAGCTGCTCGATGACGCCCATGTGCCTTTATTGTAATGGATTGCGGCGATAAGGCAAGCCTTAGCCGAGTTTCATTTTTTCGGCTTTGAGGACGAGATTTTTCGTTTCGGGGCGGACGCTTTTGAGATGGATCGTCGTGAAAGTTTTGACGATCGCCTGGCCCATGACGCTGCCTTTGCGGACGTCTTTGCGTTTGGCGAGGATCACATCACCATCTTCGAGGGCGGAATTGATGAGGCAGATTTCGGCGGCGGTCCGGATGTCCTCATCGCTCGCGTTGTCTTTTTTGATCATTACGTGGGACCCGGTCGTGCCTTGGACGTGGAGCCAGGAATGTTCCTTGGCGGTGTCGAGGAGGAAGCTCAGGCAGTCGTTCTGCTTGGCGCTTTTGCCAAAGAGGATCTTGGTTCCGTTCTCCTCGACTTCGTAGGGGATGGAGTCGTGCGAAAGGCCGCGCCAATCGCCATTCTTTTTCTTTTGAGGGGCTTTTTGGGGGGATATTTGCAGTTCTTTAGCAAGGGCCTCCAAGCCGCTTTCATCGGCTTCCTGGAGCAGAAGAAGGGCGCTCTTGACATCCAAGAGTTCCTTTTCGGCGCTGGCTTTATTGGTTTCGTAGAGTTTGAGGGTCTCCTTGGCTTTCTTGGCCCGCTTGTAATAGAGCTCGGCATTTTGAGAGAGGCTTCGTGAGGGATCGAGGGCGATCGTCTCGCCTTCGTAGACGAACGAGCCTTGCCGGTTATTGAGCGAGGAATAATTCACGTAGATCGCATCGCCCTTCGTTCCGTCGTTGAGATGGCTTTCGGCTGCGGAGCGATCCCCTTCGAGGGCGCTCAGTTTGCGCTCGAGGAGCTTGCTCTTCTTCTTGAGCGCTTCGAAAAGATAGCCGAAACGGTCTTTCTTCCGCCGTGCAGCGATTTCGTTTTCTTTGGATCGGCAGAGGGCTTCATAGGCTTTTGGGTCAAAAGGAGTCGCCTGAAGGGCGAAGTCCTTCTTCGCCATCGGCAGATACTTGAGCCCTTTGAGCATCGGCCTCTCGTCCTCCATTTCGCCAGGCCGGTAGGCCGCGAGGATCGTGTCCAGGGCATCGGTCAGAATCAGATTGGCGTGGTGGGGCAGCATCTCGAAATAAAGAGAGCGGCCTTCTTCTTTATAAACGCCGTTGATGATCGTGAATGAGAAACGGACCGCCCGATCGCCATTCACCTCTTCGATTCCGGTGACGTAGCCGTTGGCGAGCTCTTTTTCGAGGACGTCGAGGAATTTGCTTTCGATCGTCCGCTCATCGAGATCCTCTTCGGCCACGTAGAAGCGCGGCATCTGGTCATCGAGGGAAATCACGAAGCGGTTTTCCTTCCCCGAAAGGTGGAAGAAAAGGGTGTTCGCGGTATAAAAATAAGGCCGACTCAAGTGGTGGTTCACCACCCGAGGGCTGAGGTAGGCGATGTAGCTTTGAAGGTCTTGGGCGGTAAAAGTCATGTCAAAAGTATAGCATTTTGTTGCGTTGGAGTTGACCTAGTAACAAGAACTAGATATAGTGTGTTCGGAAAAGAGTTTTTCCGGAGGAATTTTGATATGAAAATCGGTCTCTCGGCAGAATCGACCATCGACCTCGACGAAGCCCATCTTAAAAAGTACGACATCCATACTCTTCCCTTTCACGTCCAAAAAGGCGGCGAAGAGGGCTTTGACTATAAATTCAAGAACGAAGATCTATTCAAGTTCACCCTCGACACCGGCGTGATGTGCCATACCTCGGCCTGCAACATCGGCGAGCTCCAAGAGCATTTCGCCAAAATGTTTGCGATGGGCTACGAGAAAATCATCCATTTCACGATCTCGAGCGGCATCTCGAGCGGCTACAATAACGCCGCGGCGGTTGCCCAGAACGATCCGCGCATCATCGTCATCGATTCGCACGGCACGAGCGGTGGCATCTGCATTCAGGCCATCTACGCCCACGAGCTCATCGAAGCGGGTTATTCCGTCGAAGAAGTCGTTGAGAAAGTCTTGGCTCGCCGTCCCTATATGCAATGCTCGTTCCAGCTCGATCGGCTCGACTTCCTTTATAAAGGCGGCCGTTGCTCGAAATTGGCCCTCATCGGCGCCAACATCCTTCACATCAAGCCGGAGATCATCTGCGATCCCGATGGCAAATTCACGACCGGCCGCAAGCACCGGGGCACCACTGAGAAGTGCACGCTCGAGTACATCGACGACATGATCGCCGCGTATCCGAACCTCGATAAGAAGATCGTTTTCCTTGATTACTCGTCAATGGATCCCGCCCTCGTCGAGAAATGCCGGGAGCGCTGCGTCAACGCCGGTTTCCAGGAGGTCCAGGTCTATCAGGCCTGCCCGACCAACTCCTATCACGCCGGACCGAACGTCATCGGCATCCATTTCTATACCGATGGTCCCCATCCGGTCGAGCCGAAGAAAGCCTAAGTTCTCTCGAAAAGATTGCCGCGCTTCGGCGCGGCTTTTTTGTTCTTGGCGATCGGCTTCTCTTCTTTGAATTAGCCGGCGTTTCTCTTTTCTCAGCCGATCAGGGGCGAAAGAGGGGCCTCCGTCAACCAAAAACCCAAAGTAAAAACTTCCTTAACAAAGTTAAGGAAAATAGCCTATAATTTCATCAATTCATGGAAACGCATCCCTCCACAGATTTTTCTTCCATTCCCGGGCGTAAGAATCACCCGTGAGGCGATCAACGCTCTGATTGAGGAAGACCCCGGAAGCTTCGCCCTTTATTGGCTTACAACTTGGCGGACCGCTGAGACTCTTTATTATTCGCCCGACCGGCCTTCGTGCTGTGGCTTCAGCAAAGCCGAATACGACCAACTGACCAAAGAGGCTAGCGATTTCGTGTTGCCGGACGATGTCCCTTTCATCGAAAAGGCACTTCAGTCGATTCTCAAGACCGAGCAAGACAAAATGCTCAATTACCGGGTCCGCCATAAGGACCTCGGTTTCGTTTGGCTCCATGCGATCTACCGCTATATCGGTGATCTCGAGGGGCGGCCGGTTCTCTTTGCCACTTTTTTGAACAGTTCCGCCGAGACCAAGCTTTTTACCCAACTTCTCGATAATGTCAAAACCGCGGTGTTCGTGGTCGATCACGCGAGCTACAAGATTCTTTATGCCAATAAGGCCGGCTTGGATTATTGTCAAAAGGGTCTCGATTATTCCGCCGAACCTTGTTATTCCTTTATCCGGGGCAAAAACAAAGTCTGCGAGCATTGTTTCTTCGCCGGTCTGAAGCCGGGCGAGAGCTCGGTCCAAGAAACCTATCGGGAATCCCACCATGTTTCGCAATCGGTCCAGATGGAACGGGTCGATTGGTGCGGCCACGACGCCGTGATTCAGACGATCGAGGATATCACTGGCTATAAAAATCAGCAGAAGCGGCTTCAGAATCAGAAGAGCGCCCTCGAGGAGACGATCGCCTCGATCCCGGTCGGCATTTCGATTTTCCGGAAATCCGGCGAGGAGATTCGCCGCATTTCCTTCAATAACGAAGTGAGCGCGATCAAGGGCGTGAGCGAGAAGGACTTACAAAAAGATACCTTCGAGGATATTTTCAAACGGGTTTGGCCCGCCGACAAAGAACGGGTCATCCAAGACACCAAAGACGTTTTTGAAAAAGGCCATGTCATCTCCGTTTATCAAACCAAGAACGAAAAGACGGGCAAGTACATGTGGCTCCGTCGGGAAGGCCGCGCCGTCCCGCAAGAAGACGGTTCGATGCTTGCTTATTTCTGCTACGTCGATATCAGCGCCCAAATGGAGAGCGAAGAAGCCCTCCGCGAATCGCAGGGCCGTTATGAGAACGCCGTCAAAGGCGGCAACATCGCCGTTTGGGAATACGATTTCTCGAGCGGGAGCCTTGTCTCGCCGGAGCATTCGCTCGATCTTTTGGGAATTCCGAATCAGCTCGCGAATCTTCCGGAGAGCCTTTTTCCGTATTTCCTGCCTTACTCCCACCAAGATCTCGTCGATCAATTCACTCTTTTGAATAAAGGCGTGGTGCCGGAAAGCAAAGACCTTTGGCTCGAGCCGGTCAAGGGCAATAGTGCCTGCTACCGGGTCACTTACACCTTGATCAAGGATGCGGATGGGAAGCCGTTTAAGGCCTATGGCGTTGCCCAAGACATCACGTTCGAAAAACGGCTGGAGGAAGAGTATTCGCGCCTCTCTTCCGAATTCCTTTCGCTCAACCCGGGCGCCCTTTGCTCGTTCCGCCTCAATCTCTCGGCCAACCATTGCTATGGGGGACACGGCTCGAGCGCTTACATCAAAAGGATTCTGAATAGCAGCACCGCGACCGGTTTCTTCAGCGCCCTCATGGGCCTCATGACCGATCCGAAGGACGTTGAAAAAGCGAAGGAGATGCTTTCGATCCCCGCTTTGATCACCTATTTCCACAAAGGCACGAAGAACCTCAATCTTACTTATCGCCGCAAGATGGAAAATAGCGAGCAGCACTGGGTCACGACGTACATCGCCCTGATTCAGAACCCGCACACCCAGGACATTGAAGCCCTGCTTTATTCGGTCGATTCGAACGAAGCGGTCATCGATAAATTGATCGGTGAGCGTCTGACCGACGAAAACTATGAGTTCACCGGCCTCATCAACATCAAGACGGGCAAGATTGCTTTCCATGATGCCCATCTCGATGCGACCACGCCGCATGAGACGGATGATTTCGATAAAGACATCGCTTTGGCCTCCGAGAAGATCATGAACCCTGAGAACGCCAAAAAGATGGTGGAAGCCATCAATGTCTCTCGGATCGCTCACGAACTCGAGAGCCAGAACAAATACACGTTCACTTTCACGATTGAAAAAGGTCCCGGGAAGGGCCAAGTCAAGACGATGACCTTCATCTATCTTGACGAGTCGCATGACGAGATCCTTTTGGCCCGCAACGACATCAGTCAGGCGGTCGAAGCCGAGGCCAAGCAAGCCAAAGTCCTCCAGGCTGCGCTCGATGAGGCCAAAAAGGCGAACCAGCTCAAGACCGATTTCCTTTCGAACGTCTCTCACGATATGCGAACCCCGCTCAACGGCGTGATCGGCTACACCGATATGGCCCTCGAGAGCGAGGATCCCGAGAAGGTCAAAGAATATCTTCGCAAAATCAAGAAATCCGGCGAGCTTTTGATGTCGCTCATCAACGACACCCTTGACCTCTCAAAGATCGAGACCGGCCAGATCAAGATCCAGAAGACCCCGATTGTCATCAACGAGCTTTTCCAGAAAATCGCGACTTCGGTCGCCCCGAGCGTCGAAGAAAAATCGCTGCATTTCGGCTTCCAAATCACCCCGGATAAGCCGATCGAGGTCTCGATTGATGTCCTCAAAGTCACCGAAATCGTCAATAACCTGCTTTCGAACGCGATCAAGTTCACCCCGAATGGTGGCCATGTGAATCTCTCTTTGGCCATCACCAAGGAAAAAGAGACTTCGATCTTGACTCAAATCGTCGTCCAAGATGATGGGATCGGCATGTCCGAGGCCTTCTTGGCCAAGGCTTATGAGCCGTTCAGCCAAGAGAAAACCGTCAAGAACGCCGAGATCCTCGGCAGCGGCCTAGGCCTTTCGATCGTCCACCAACTCGTCCACCTCATGGGCGGGGAAGTCACGATCAAGTCCAAGCTCAACGAAGGCACGACGATCACGATCGTCTTGCCGATGGACAAAGCGACGGTCGCCCTTCCGAAAGCGGCGGCTTCCTCGAACGATATCTCCAAACTCAAAGGCAAGCGCGTCTTGCTCGTCGAAGATAATTTCATGAACGCCGAAATCGCGAAGAACGTCCTCTCGCATTATGGTTTGGTGGTGGAGACCGCCGTGAACGGCGTCGAAGCCGTCAGCCATTTCCGGGTTTCTTCGCTTAATGCCTACGCGGCGATATTGATGGATATCCGGATGCCCGTCATGAACGGTTTCGAAGCGGCGAAAGCCATTCGAAGCTCGGGCCGGGCGGACGCGACGATCGTCCCGATCATCGCCATGACCGCCGACGCCTACGAAGACGACGTGAAGCGCTGTCTCGACGCCGGGATGGACGCCCATGTCTCGAAGCCGATCGACCGGACTGCCCTTTTAGCCGAATTGACCCGGCTCATTAAATGATCTTGAAGTATCGGTTAATGACCGACAGCTTTTTGAAACCTCTTACATCGTTAAAGCGCCTCTGCGCGGTTGCTTCATGAGGCCAAAAGGCTATAATTTAAGGCAATCGTTATGAAAAAAGGCCTATTGATCATCTTAAGCGGTCCTTCGGGTGTCGGGAAGGGAACCATTCGCCAAAAAGTGATGGAGGATACCACCCTCAATCTTTGGTATTCGGTTTCTTTGACGACGCGGAAGCAGCGCCCGGGCGAGATGAATGGCCGCGAATATTGGTTCGTGAGCGAGAAGGAATTCGAACGGAACCTTAAGAAAGGGAACCTCTTGGAGCATGCCGCGTTCTGCGAGCATCATTACGGGACCCCGAAAGATAAAGAAGAAGAGATGCGCTCCAAAGGCATCAACGTGTTTTTGGAGATCGATGTGAATGGGGCCCGCCAGGTCATGGAAAAATGCCCGGACGCCATTTCGATTTTCCTCCTCCCGCCTTCCTTTCAGGAACTTGAAAGCCGGATTCGGGGCCGGAGCACCGAGAGCGAAAAAGCGATCGAAGAGCGCTTAGCCCGGGCGAAAAGCGAGATTCTTCTCGCCAAAAACTACAAATACCAAGTCGTCAATGATTCGCTTGATCGCGCGACCAATGAGATCAAAGGCATCATCCTCAAGGAAATCGCCTCCGCGAAGTAAAGTGATTCGTTTATAATATTTTCGTGGTTATCCTCCAAGTATTGACCCAATATGGCAACCGGTCGCTCGACCGGACGTTTTCTTACCGTTATTCCGGGAAGAAAAAAGTCGGGGAGCGCTACCGGGTCCGCATCAATTTCGCCGGCCATCCCGCGATGGGTTTCGTGATGAAAGTCATCCCGACGGAGAAAACGCCGGAAGAACTCGAAAAAGAACTGGGCTATCCCCTCAAAGAGATCACGGAGGGGGACATCATCGACGAAGAGCCGCTTTTGACCGATGAACTCATGGCTCTCGCCGAGAAAGTGGCCGAGTATTATTTCGCGCCGCTCGTGAGCGTGCTCCAGGCGATGCTCCCGCCCTCCTTATCGCCCCGGCTCTCCTCGCTCCACGGGCCGAAGATCGCCTATGAGAAATGGGTCGAGATCCTCGATCCGAAAGAAGACGGATTAACCCCAAAACAAGTCGAGATGCTCCGCCTGATCGCCAAAAATAGCCCGATCCTTAAAAAAGAGGCGGGTTCGAGCGCGATTTTGGAGAAACTGATCCAAGCGAAGAAATGCCGGATTCTTCTCAAAGAGAAAGCCCGTTATGTGATTCCGCCCGAAGAAAGGGAGGAGCCGCACGAGATGACGCTCGATCAGCACGCCGCCTTCGACGCGATTGAGAAGGCGCCCCAGAACGTGGTGCTCCTCGAAGGCGTGACCGGAAGCGGCAAGACCGAAGTCTATCTCCGCCTCTCCGAAAAAGTGCTCGATGCGGGCAAGACCGTTTTGATGCTGGTCCCCGAGATCAATCTGACCCCGGTGATGGTCGAGTATTTCTCGCGCCGCTTTGGCCAAAAGGTCGCGATTCTCCATAGCGAGCTCACGCCGGGGGAACGCTACGACGAATACCGCCGGATCGCCCGGGGCGAAGCCCGGATCGTGGTCGGGGCGAGGAGCGCGGTCTTCGCGCCCTTAAGGAACATCGGCCTCATCGTCCTCGACGAAGAGCACGTTGATTCCTATAAGCAGGACAATTTGATCGCGCCCCCCTATTATCACGCGAGGGAAGTGGCGATTTTCCGGGGCGAGCAAGAACATTGCAAGGTCGTTTTGGGTTCGGCAACCCCGTCTTTGGAGACCAAAGCCCGGGCGATGCGGGGCGTTTATGGCTACGCCGAGATGAAGCATCGGATCAACGAAAAGGCGCTGCCGTATACCCGGATCATCGATCTGACCGACCGAAGCAATATTTCGAAGAAGAGCAACAAGATCTCGGCGCCCTTATTGGCGAAAATCGAAGAGAAACTCGCAAAGCATGAGCAGATTCTTCTTCTCATCAACCGCCGGGGCTATTGGACCAATATCATGTGCGCCAACTGCGGCCACATATTCGTCTGCCCTTCTTGCGGAGGGAACCTCACCTATCATCAAGAGGACGAGATGCTCAAATGCCATCATTGCGGCTACGTCGAGAACTTCCCGAAAGTCTGCCCCGAGTGCGGAAGCAGTCATCTCATGCGGACCGGCTATGGGACGGAACGGGTCGTCAAAGAGCTTCAGGAAATCTTCCCTTCGGCCCGGATTTGCCGGGTCGATTCCGATGTGGGCCAGATCAACAAAAACGTCGAGAAGATCATCCGCGATTTCCATGATGGGCTCTATGACATCATGGTCGGGACCCAGATGATCGCGAAGGGCCACGATTTCCCGAACGTCACTCTTTCGGGTGTCGTGATGGCCGATATCGGGCTTTCTTTGCCCACCTATCGGGCCGCGGAAAGAACCTTCGAGCTCATCGCTCAGGCGGTCGGCCGGAGCGGCCGTTCCTCCAAAACCGGCGAGGCTTTGATTCAGACCTTCAATCCGTCTCATTACGCGATCGTCTATGGGGCGAGGCAGGATTACGAAGGCTTTTTCCAAAAGGAAATGCAAGAGAGGAAGATCGCCCATTATCCCCCCTATGTGTATTTGATTCTTCTCGAATTCGCCGCCGTGAACGAGGATAAATGCGTTCAAGCGGCCTATGATTTCAAAAACGAGATTCTATCCCAAGGCATCGAATCCCTCGAAGTGGTGGGGCCTTTGCTTCCGTACTACTCGATGGCGAACGGCAAGCACAAACGGATCATGCTCCTCAAGTTCAAGAAACGGGACGAGGTTCATGCCTATCTCAAATCCCTCTTGGGCAAATATTCTTCGATGGGTGGCGTGGATATTGCAATCAATGTCGACCCCTTGGATTATTAGTTTATGTTATAATCAACTTACGTTGAGGTAAGAAATGATCACCATTTGCATTCTCGGGCTCGACCAGTACGTGGTCGGGCATTACTCGAAAGACCAGACGAAAAATCTCGCGAATCTGTTAGAGACATCGGAAGACGATGTCAATTTTTATGCGCCGGAATCGATGGTTTTCCACGCCGGCGTGGAACAAACCTCTTGGAATACAATCGTCATCGTGAAGGCGCCGGAACGCTATTCGGTGCTCGAAGCGAAGGTGGCCGACTATCTGATCAAAACCCTCTCGGAATTCACGATCAACCTTGAAGTGGAGTTCGAATATTTCGAAGAAGGTCATCATTACGAGCATGTCAATTCGTCCTATCCGCGCTTCATCGCCGAGGAGAATCTCGTCGATGTCGAAGGCTCGACGGGCGAAGAGAGCGATAACGACAGCGACGAAGATGACGAGGAGCCGGATCCCCGCGATCGGGCCGACCTCGACATCAACGACCCCAATCAGATTTTCTTAGGCAATGCCTTCGAGGGCAAACAAGATAAACTCGATGGCGTCTCCCCCAAGAAAGACAACCCCAAGAAAGGCCATTGATCGGGGCAATAGAGGAGGATACTTATGCAGGAATTCGACTTATCGAAAACGGTGCTCGATGACATCATCGACCACGACACGCCCTTCTCGGAAGCCCTCCGGAAAGTCTTTCAGAACGATGTGTCGCTCCGCCCGCTCCGCAATATGGTGGCGGGGCTGGTCGGCTGCGAATTAAGGCATCATCTTCTTTTTGCTTATTTGGCTGAGCCGCTCAGCGATTTCGATGACGCCGAGAAGCGTTATCTCGCTTTGGCGTTGGCCGACGCTTATTTCTTCAAGCGGATTCCGCTCGATCAGCTTCAGACGGTCCTCCACGAGAAATTGGGGGACGCGAAGATGGCCAAAGCTCAAACGTTCCTCGACAAAGCCGGCAAAACCGACGAATACATCCCGCCCGAGATCCCGAAGACCTCGAATAAATATCTCTCGCTCCGCTATAACACCCCGGAATGGGTTCTCAAGATCTGGGAGCATTATGGCTACGGGACGACCTATAAGATTCTGAAGAAAAACAACCGCCAGAACACGACCACCGTTCGGGTGCGGAGTTCGCTCACGAGCGTCGAGGAGCTCCTCAACGGGAACCCCGATTACGCCAAGACTAGCGTCGAAGGCATCCTTTGCTATGGTGGGAAAGTCCCGCTTCGGAAGCTTCAGGAAGCCCATGACGAGAAGATCTTCGCCGAGCGGCCAGCCACCAAAGCGGTCCTCGACAAATTCAAGGTCGAAGAGCCCTCGGAAGCCTTCCTTTTCGATGGCAACGCCGATTCCTCGCTCCTCAAAGAGATGATCGAGACTTATGGCTCATCCTTAGGATTGAATCTCGGCGTCTATGACACCAAGGATTACCTCGATGTGAGTCGGATGATCAAGGGGATGGGGCTCAAGAATGTCAACTTCTTCGGCGCCGATCCTGCTCAGATGGACAGCGCGATCTCCCGGCCCCAGGACCTCGTGATCGCCGCTCCGAATTCCTCGAATTTTGACCTGATCCGCGAATATCCCGACTACCTTCTCCATTTCAAAAAAGAGGGGATGGATGAGCTTTTCGAGAAAGAAAAAGCCTTGCTCGAAGGAACTTCGAAGTTCGTGGCGGAGCATGGCACCTTCATCTACATGATCTACACGATCAGCAAGAAGGAAGGCCATCAGACCGTGAATGAGTTCCTTTTGAAACATCCGGAATTCAAATTGGTCCGGGAAGCCCAGCTCTTCCCATACGAGGACCTTGATACCGCCCTTTATTACGCCGTGATGAAGAAAGAAACGCCGCTCGCGAAAGTCGAGCCCCCCTTAGGAGAGACAAGCGCCCTCAAAGACGCCAGCGCCCCTGTGAGCGCCGCCTCCAGCGACTAGAAAGAAAACGATGAAAAAGAACCTCTTCGGCTATACCTTACCAGCCCTCGAGGAGGAGATGGTCTCGTTAGGCGAAAAGCCTTTTAGAGCCCGTCAACTCTACGAGTGGATTTACCTTAAGAAAGTCTATGACTTCAACGGGATGACGGATCTCTCCAAGAGTTTTCGCGACCGTTTGATCGCCGAGTATTGCTTGACCCTCCCCACGGTTTTTAAAGAGCAGGATGCCAGCGATGGCACCGTCAAGCTGCTTCTCGAAATGGAAGACGGGGCCAAAGTCGAGACGGTCCTCATGCGCTACGACTACGGCAATGTCATCTGCGTCAGCAGCGAAGTCGGCTGCTCGATGGGCTGCGCTTTCTGCGCCTCGGGCCTCCTTAAAAAGGAGCGGGGCCTCACCTCGGCCGAAATGACGGGCGAAGTGATCGTGATGAATCAGCTTTTAGCCAAAGAGGGCGAGAACGTCTCCCATATCGTCGTGATGGGGACGGGCGAGCCGTTCGATAACTACGACGCCGTCCTCTCTTTCGTCCACACGATGAATGAGCAGCGGGGGCTCGCGATCGGGGCGCGCCATATCACGGTCAGCACCTGCGGGCTCGTCGACGGGATCAAACGCTACGCCGAGGAGGGGATCCAGATCAACCTCGCGATCTCGCTTCACGCGCCGAATGACGAAATCCGGAAGCGCCTCATGCCGATCGCCCAACGCTACACGATGGACGAAGTGCTCGACGCGGTCCGTTACTACATCGATAAAGCCGGCCGCCGGGTCACCTTCGAGTACATCATGATCAAAGGGATCAACGATTCGCTCGAGTGCGCCGAGGAATTGGCCAATAAACTGCGGGGCATTCTTTGCTACGTGAACCTGATTCCTTATAACCCCGTCAAAGAAAAACCGTTCGAGCGGGCCGAGAGTTCGACCACCCGCGCTTTCAGCGAAAAACTCAACGCTTTGGGCATCAATTGCACCGTCCGGAAAGAATTCGGCACGGATATCGATGCCGCTTGCGGGCAGTTGCGTGTAAAATACGTGAAGAAGGATCACGAATGACCTACCACGGAACCTACGCTTACAAGACCGATATCGGCCGGGTAAGAAGCCATAATGAAGATCAGGCGATGGTCGTCCTGAACGCCTCGGGCGAAGTGTTTTTGCTCGTCTGCGACGGGATGGGCGGCGCCAATAAAGGCGATGTCGCCTCAAAACTTGCCATCGATTCGCTTTCGGAGAGCTTCCGCAAAAAGAAACGGACCCCCTTCGCTCAGCTCGATAAGTGGTGGTTCACGCGGGCTTGCAAAGAGGCCAACGCCTTGATTTACGACCAAGCCGAGAAGAACCCCGCCGAAAAGGGAATGGGCACCACGATGGTGGCCGCCCTCATTTCGGGGGATCGGCTCACGATCGCCAATATCGGGGATTCGAGGGCCTATCTCATCGGCAAAGATTCGATCAAGCAATTATCCGAAGACCAAACCTACGTGCATTTCCTCGTCGAAACCGGGAAAATCACGCCCGAGCAGGCCTTAACCCACCCCGAACGGCACGTGCTCATGAACGCGCTCGGGATCTACCCCTCCGTTTCCTTGACCATCAGCGTCCATCCCTACAAGGGGGAAAGCTTGCTTCTCTGCTCCGATGGGCTTTATAACCAAGTCCCGGAGAAAGACATCCTCGCCCTCGTCTCCACCGACGAAAGGGCCGATCAGAAAGTCATGAGCCTCATTTGCGTTGCCAATCAAAATGGCGGCAGCGACAACGAAGGCATCGCCTATTGGGAGAGCATTGGTCATGATTGAGATCGGCGAGAAGATCGACGAGCGCTATCGCGTCACTTCTCGGATCGCCCATGGGGGCATGGCGGACGTTTATGAAGCTTACGATATCGTGAATCGTCGAAGCGTGGCCCTCAAGGTCATGCGGGTTGACATGATGTCAAACCCGAAGAATATCGAGCGTTTCAACCGCGAGTGCATCGCCGCGGCTTCTTTGAATAACCCCAACATCGTCAAGGTCTATGGCCAAGGCGTGGTGGACGGGCGGCCCTACATGGCGAACGAATACGTCGATGGCAGGACCCTCCGCGACAAACTCAATGTCGTGAGCGGCCATAATCTCCCGCCGCTTGAGGCGTGCGAAGTGATGCTTCAGCTCACGAGCGGCGTCCAATACATCCATGAGCACGGGCTCATTCACCGCGACATCAAACCCGACAATCTTTTCTATCTCCCGGATGGCTCGGTCAAGATCGCCGATTTCGGCATCTCGAGCCAGCTCAACGAACCCCAGGTGGGGGACGCGGTGACCGGGACGATCTATTACACGGCGCCAGAGATTCTGATGGGCCAACCCGCCGGAATCGAGAGCGATATTTATTCGATGGGCATTGTTTTCTTCGAGATCCTGACCGGCCAGATTCCTTTCGATGGGGCTACGCCAGAGGAGGTCGCGATTGCTCAGATCAAGAAGCATTTCCCCGAGCCCTCGCGCTTCAATAGCGCGGTGCCGCGGTCGGTCGATCGAATCGTCGTCAAAGCCTGCCGCAAGTCGCCGGATGAGCGCTTTTTCACCTCGCAAGAGATGCATGACGCGATCGTCGAGGCGATGAAGGATCAAGATTCGTTCAAGGAGAAAAAGGGATTCTTCTCCCGCTTATTTGGGTTCAAATGATGAAAGAATTATCCACGCTGATTTATCCGTGCGTCTCGCCTTCGCTTTTGGCGGCCCCGAAGGACAAAATCCCGGAGTCGATCCGTTTAGCCAAAGCATCGGGCGCCCCTTTCGTCCACATCGATTGCATGGACGGGCGCTTCGTCCCGAATGTGGCCTATGACGAAAGTTTTGTGGCAAAATACCATGCCCAAGATCTGGTGAACGACGTCCATATCATGATCGAGAAGCCGTGGCTTTTCGTCGGGGCCTACGCCGAAAGCGGCGCCGACATTTTGACCTTCCATCTCGAGGCCTGCCCCGATGAGGAAAGCGTCCACGCGACCCTCAAGGAGATCCGCTCTTTGGGCGTCCATCCGGGCCTTTCGATCAAGCCGGCGACCCCGGTTCAGAAGCTTTTGCCTTATCTTCACGAAGTCGATCTCATCCTCGTGATGTCGGTCGAACCGGGCAAAGGCGGCCAGCCGTTTTTGCCGAGCGCTCTTGCCAAGCTTTTATTCCTCAAAAAAGAATTGGCCAAAGAAGGCCTTTCGAAGAAAGTCTTGCTCGAAGTCGATGGGGGCATCAATGACGTGACGGGGCCCGAATGCGTCAAAGCGGGCGCCGAGGTTTTGGTGGCCGGAAGCTATCTTTATGGCCACGAGGATTTCGCCCTCCGCTTAAAGAAACTCCTTTCATGAACATCCAAACGGCTTTTCCTTTATTAGGCGCTTATCTCTTCGGGGTTTTCCTCTTGCTTTTCCTCGGCTACAAAGCCAAAGAAAAAGGCGGGGAGGGTTATTCCTTCCTTTCGGGCTTCCCTTATGAGCTCTATGGCGATTCGAGAGAGGTCTATCCCCTCTTCGCCCGGATTGGCGAAGGGATCGCTCTCCTCAGCGATGTCGGCCTTCCTTTGGCCCTCCTGGTCAGTTACCGTTCCTCGCTTCAGGGCACCACGCCCTCCTATCTCGCCGGATTATTGATCTTCGCCTTCCTCTTTGCTCTCAACTATCTCTTCATGACGATCATCCCCGCTTCAAACGAAAAAGCCCATCTGAGCCTTTTCTTCTCGAGCGCGGCTCTTTCGACCTTGAGCTTATCGATGGATGGGCTCTTCTTGATCGTCTTGATCCGGAGCCTTTCGGGCAAAGAGATGCTCTATATCCTCGTCGGCTTCCTTTTCGCCTTGGCGCTGGCGACGATCTTACTTCCCTTCCATCCGAAGATGAAGCGGTGGGCCGAGCTCGAGCGGGTCAGCGAGAAAGACGGGACCGTGAGTTTTCGTCGGCCCCGTGTCTTCATTTTGGCTCTCCAGGAATGGCTGCTTTCGCTTTTTCGGGCGCTCGGCTACATCCTCGCTCTCGTGGGCTTCCTCTTGGCGGCCCTATAAAAGAATAAGGAAAAAAGAAGGCACGAAAA
>DAIQMS010000025.1:7620-18800 GCA_036788815.1 Bacillota bacterium | reverse complement strand
GGCTGAGGCAAGCGTGGCTCTTGAGGCAATCCGACAAGGCTTGCTCGGCCAAGGGGCGATCGCTTTCAAGAACGAGCGAGAGAGCATCGGATTCGCTCCGCTGGCAATACTGTTTTTCTTCGATGCCAAGGAATAAAGGGATCTTTGCTGCGTGGAAAAGGAGGGTGAAATGATGGCCATCCCAGACGTAGACTGCGGAGTTCCCCGGAAGGACTTCCTTAAAACGCGCGAGTGTCTCGACGCTTAACTCCGCCATTTAGCCCTCCCTCAAAACATGTAAAGCAGACGAACGATGCTGTTACATTACCCGAAGGTAACTTAAAGTATAACATCGGGGCTTCAGTTGAGGAATGACTAAATGAGTCATTCAGACGCCAAGAATCAAAACGCGTTTTTACCTTTGTCGAGAAGATACGAATGGCGCGATTTTTTGTATACAATTTGCCAAGAAGGATGAAAATCCCGAAGATATTCGCGTAACGTTCCGATATAACGCTTATAAGAGATCTCCGAAATATCCACTTTGGCTAAAACGTCTTCTTTTTGAAGAGTCCCTTCTTCAAGAAGGGTCTCCAGCATCCACAAGACGATAATCGCCTTGGTCGCCTCTAAGTTCGGCATAGTTTTTCTCCCTGCCCCGCTAAGGGCTAATTAAGGAGATGCATCTCGAGAAACGTGCTGCGTTTCTTTTCCGGATACCCACACTATAAAAGCGATACTCAAAAGGCTCAAACAATCCTTTTTCTAAGCCACGCAAAAAAGTTGATTTTGGCTTTTTTGGCCTTAAATATCCTTTAAATCCCCTGGCAAAAAGCCCTTCCTTTTTATTAAGTATCATTTTTTGTACTTTTTAAAAAATGTCGAAAAAGAGAAAAAGCATTACGCGAGAGCGGCGTTCGAAAAGAAGCCCAAATGAATATTCGGGGTGTTGTCATTCTTTTGCGCGGGGGCGCACAATGAAACTAATCTGGAAAACTCCTTTTATTCCCATCCCATCGAAGAAAAGACCCACTTCAAACTCTAAAGTCCGCTCGTCTCTTTTGGAAAGGAACATCATGGCTCTTCACCGCAAACGAATTCGGATCGCCCTCACGGCTTTGGCCGGCGCTTTAAGCTGCTTCGCGCTCTTGCTGACGCTGCGGCCCGCCGTTTCTACCAGCGCTCTTTCGACTGCCACGAACTCTTCCGTCGTTAAAGTGGGCTTAATCGAAGGCGACACCAATCCGACCTCAGGCAAGGTCAACGAAACCACCGCCTTCCAAAAAGATTACGTCCAGGCCATTTCCGATTATGCCGGCTGGACCCCGGAATACTACATTGACAGTTGGTCCAATCTTCTTTCCCGGACCGCGAACGGCGATTTGGATCTTTTGCTCGATGTGAGCAAAACCACCGAGCGGGAGAACTATTTCAACTTCTCCAGCCAAGAGATGGGAACCGAAATGACTTGCCTCTATGCTCCGAAAAGCACAGCTCTCGCCTTCGATGACTACGCTGGCTTCAATGGGATGAAGGTCGGCTATGAGCTTGGCAGCACGATTCTTGATTCGTTCCAGGCCTATGCCAAAGATAACTCCTTCACCTTCACCGCCGTTTCTTATCAAACTCGGACCGAACTATTAGCCGCCCTCCAAAAAGGGGATGTCGATAGTTTTGTCCAAAGCAACTATTACGACGCTTCCCAATACGACGTCGTTCTTTTGGCGGAATGCACGCCCTCGCCGGTCTATATCGTGACTTCTAAAAACGAGGCCGGAAACAGTCTGATGGCGCAACTTGATAATGCGATGTCGCTTCTTTTCCGCTACAACCCCGGATTCAACCTTGATCTCTATCGTTATCACTTCGCCACTTCGGCTTCGCAGGAAACCGCTTATACCAAAGACGAGCTCGCGTACATCAATAGCAAGCCAACGGTTGCCTTCTATTACGAAACGAATTGGGCGCCTTTTGAGTACGATGATAATGGCAAAGCATCCGGCATCACTCCGGATGTCGTTAGGGCAATCAGCGAACTGACCAACATCACCTTTGAATTCCGGCTTTTCTCCTCGACGGCCGAGGTTTATACCGGCATCAATGGCTCTTCCGATGCCGCGATGGCCATCTCCTATAATTACAGTTGGGCTAATGATCACGATCTTGTTGTCACTCAGCCCTATATTTCTGGAACCGTCATGCGCGCCAGCGCGACTGCGAACTCGACTCCCGCGAGCGTCGCCGTGGTCAAAGATGGCTACCTCGCCGCCCAGATTTCAAAAAAGTATCCCAATCTCAGCCAAGTTTCCTTTCAGACCTTCAACGAATGCATGGCCGCCGTGAAATCCGGCCAAGCGGATTGCACCTTCCTCAATTATTACCAAGCCAACTACTACCGTTCGATGGCCACCTACGAGGACTTCAGCTTCCAGCCGACCGATGCGATCGTCCAAAGCATCGGAATCGGCATCACCACCGCCTCGAATGCGGTCTTGCTTCGCGTCTTTTCGAAAGCGCTGCAGCATCTTTCAAGCACGACGCTTCAGAGCATCCTTTCCGAAAACTCGGTCTTCACCGCGCCGTTCAACGTCTCGACTTTGATCCGCCATTACCCCCTCGCAAGTGGGTTAAGCATCGCCGCTTTCGCCCTCTTATTGGGCGTCTTGCTCTTCTTCTGGATTTCCTCGGCGGTCCGCAAACGGCAGGCTTTGGCCCTTGAGAACGCGAAAAAGGAAGCCGAAAAAGCCTCCAAGGCCAAATCCGAATTCCTCTCACGGATGTCCCACGATATCCGAACGCCACTCAACGGCATCATCGGCATGACTTATCTCGCCCAGGAGAAGAATTCCGATCCCGCCGTCGGCGAGAGCCTCAAGAAGATCGATGTCTCTTCGAAATACCTCCTTTCGCTCATCAACGACATCCTCGATATGTCCAAAGCCGAGAGCGGCCAAATCACCCTCCACCCGGAACCCTATTCCAAAAAGGACGCTCAGGAATACATTACCGCGGTCATCGCCCCGCTCTGCGAAGAAAAGAAGATCGCCTTCACCGAAGAGCTTGCAATCCCTGAGGATCCTCTTCCCCTTCTCGACAAACTCCGGATCAACCAGATTCTTTTCAACCTTCTCTCGAACGCGGTGAAGTTCACCCCGGAAAAAGGCCAAGTCGAACTCCAGGTCCATGCGGAAGTCACCTTGGAGAACAAACTGGCGATCACAATCGTGGTGAAGGATAACGGCATCGGCATGAGCCCAGAGTTCCAGAAAGTCCTCTTCAATCCATTCACCCAAGAAGAAAGAAGCGACCAGGTGACCCCACACCAAGGCACGGGCTTGGGGATGGCTATTACCAAGCGCCTCGTTGATACGATGAAAGGCACGATCGGCGTCAGCAGCACCATCGGGCAAGGCACGACCTTCACCGTCAACCTTTTGGCCGACAGCGTTCCCTTAGGAAACGTCCAAACCCAGGAAGATGAGAAGAAGAAAGCCGTCAAGACGTCTTCCCTCAAAGGCAAGACCATCCTCCTTTTCGAAGACAATATGATCAATCAGGAAATCGCCAAACGACTTCGGGTTGAGAAAGGCGCCAAAGTCGTGACTGCGAACGACGGGATCATCGGCGTCGATCTCTTTAAAAAGAGCAAGCTGGGAGAATTCGATCTCATTCTCATGGATATCCGGATGCCGAATCAAGATGGCTATGAGTCAACCCGAATCATCCGCCATCTCGACCGCAAAGACGCCAAAAAGATTCCGATCATCGCCATGACCGCCGATGCCTTCCAGGATGATGTTGAGCGGAGCAAACAAGCGGGCATGAACGCCCACCTCTCGAAGCCGATCAATCCGCAGAATCTCTATCAGACTTTGGAAGAGTTCCTGATCGACAAATCCGCGAAATAAGCCATTATCCCCTGCCAAAAGCCGATCTTTTATTACACGATTTCAATCAAGAACGGACGGGAAGTCACCGCCACGCTCTTATCGTTTGTCTCGTAGAGCGTCGCCGTGATCCGGTAGCGGCTTCCCGACGTGAGGCCGGTGGGGACGATCAAAGTGATCGGGCCATTGACCGAGGCGCTCGCTAACTTCATTCCCGAAGGAAGAGTGTCGAGCCCCTCGAAACTCAAGGAATACTTTCCGTCATCATAACTTGCTCCTTCATAGAGCGGGTTGAGCAAATGGGTTCCCTCCCCGGCCCGGATCCCCTGCAATTCGCCATAGCGGAGATAGAAGCCCGTGAGCTTCGGGAAGGCCCAGTTCAAGACGTTCGTCTGAGGCCGATGGACAAAGAAGGGGATGCTGATGCTGGCATCGCTATCATCCAAAGTGACATCCAAAACCAAGGAATGCATCGCCTCTTCCAAACTCGAATAATCGCTGACGGTGAGCACGTTCCCGCTGAGGTTCAGCCCGTATTCGTCGCTGGCTTTCCGGAGATGGACGCTGGCGCCCACGTCCTGGAAATACGTTGCGGGTGAGGTCGTGTAAGAGAAGTTATGAAGCCCCACCTCAAGCGGGGTGAGATTGTCCTTCTCATCGAACGAGGCGGAGAAGCTCTTCAATCCGGCCAGCTCTTTGATGATGTCTTGGCCCGCCGGATTATAGACTTTCACTTCCAAAGTCGTTCCGGTAAGGGAAGAGGATCCTTTGACCCGCAAAACCGGAATGACGGAAAAGACGCTCCCATCGACCGCCCCTTGATCGATTTGGATATAGCGTTTCCCGAAATCGCTCAGCGCTGTAGAAGGCGGATTATAGGAAAAGGAGATCCCACGAATGCTATTGCCGTTTGCAGCGCTCAACGAAAAACTCAAATCATAAAGGTCCGCGGCATTGCTCGGGAAACTCCAATCGCCCGTGTCCATCGTGAGAAGATGGCTTCCGGTCCGGCCGAGATAACTCGAAACTTCGCCGACCGGCGTGATGATCTGAAACTTTTTTAATCCCGGAACAAGAGGTGAAAGATCCGGTTCGGAGGAAGACGAAGAGGCGCTGCTCGAAGAATTACTCGAAGAACTGGACGAAGAGTTATTTGAGGAACTCGAGCTCGAGGAGGACACCGATGACGAACTGGAGGAAGAGCTCGAGGAGGATGCGTTAGAAGAACTCGATGAATTCGCGGAACTCGAAGAATCAGAAGAACTTGAAGGGCCATTCAAAGACGAGGAGGCATTCAAAGATGAGGAGCCGCTCGTTGAGGAAGCGGGACTATCGACTTTGATCTCGCTCGATTTATGAGCCCATAAAGGCGATGTCGCTCCCAAAAGAATGCCAAGAAGGACAAAAGTCCCAGCCCCGATGGAGATTCTTTTGGCCCAGGAAAAACGCCGGGGGGCGCTTATGGGAGCGCTCGGCATCGCCTCGACTGGTACCGTAGGCGTTGGAGTGGGCGTCGTCACGGGGACGTTCGCGGATGGAGCGCTCTCCACCGCCGCCACTGGCGCGGCTTTAAGCTTCAGATCGGTATTGAAGAAATCGGAGGCCTTCAGATCGAAATGATCCAAGAGTCTTTCCAAGCTGGCGAAGGAAAGGACCGTGTCGCCATTTTCGTAATTGAGAACGCTGCGGGGGCTGACATCGAGAATATCGGCAAACTCTTTCTGGGAAAGATTTTCTTTTTGCCGCAGGAACGAAAGGTTGTTTTGCTGCTTGAGAGGATCCGCTTTCGGATTCTTCGGGGGGGAAAGCAGCCGGATTGGGATTCCGCGCCACCAAATCATCGAGGGATAGACCTAAAAGGTTCGCCAAATCCGGGAGCAAAAGAATCGAGATGGAGCTGGCGCCCGACTCGAATTTGCTGATGGCTTGGTTCGTGTAGCCCAAAGCATCCGCCAAATCCGATTGGCGGAGACCTTGCTTCTTACGTCGTTCGCCGACGTAAGCTCCGAGTTCTACCTTCCCCATCTTCGCGCCCTTAACAATCTGAGAACCTATTTTAGACCCGAAGCACTGAAATAGTTATCGTTAAGATATCTATTTCCGAAAAGATTTCGTCAGCTTTTCTTGTGGAAGACCGCATGGATATCGTTATGGATCTTCTCGAAAAGCGAAGGCTTCGGGGCGCTGACGCTCGGCTTCGCCACATAGAAAAGACCATAGACCAAGGGGCCGATATGGCTGCCGATCAAAGGATTGATCTGCAAGACAGGCCAATCTTTCCCTTCCGGATAAGCCGGGAAGAAATCTTCGTTTTCGAAGCGCTCGAGAATCGCCTTATCACTGGAATAGAAAAGATAGGCGGGATAGGAGAAATCGATTGGATATTCCCGAGTCTTGTCCATCACAAAAGCCATCGCGTTTTTGGTGCCCATCGCTTTGCCCGCGAGGACGACGGTCCCCTCATCGAGCGTGCCAATCGCTTTGGCGTGGAGGAAAATCCCAAGAGCATAATGGAATTTCGAAAGCCTTCCGCCTTTATAGACATAGGTCAAGGTGTCCATGCCCGCGAAGACGTGGATCCGGGTTTTGAGGTCTTCGAGATAAGCCAAGAGGTCCTCGATCGGGAGCTCTTGGTGCGCTTCGGCTTCTTGGAGGAGGATCTGGCTCCCGGCGAAGAAGGACAGCGTGTCGAAAAGATGGACTTTCTCAGGATGATCGGAATCGTTCTTTCCGATGTTCGCGGCTTGGAAGGCCCCCGAGATCTTGCTCGAAAGGGAGAGCAATAACGCTTCGTCCCCGTTTTTAGTCGCCTCATTGAAGGCGGCTTTATAGAGCTCGGGCGAAGGCTGAGACGTGTGCGGCATGAGCCCCTGGGAGAGAAGGGCATAGAACTCGTCTGGGGTTATATCGACCCCTTCGGTATAGGTTTTCTCGCCAAGGGTGATCTGAAGCGGAACGAAGAAGTACCCTTTTTGGAGGGCTTCCTCTTTCGTGAGGCCGATTGAGGAATCGACGATGATTTTAAGTGCCATGGATTTATTTTCTTCCTTAAGGAAGGTTCGACCATCATAGAATGAGGATGAAGCCCGTTCAAGCAAAAGAGGATGGCCCGTTTATCGGCCTTCTTTTCAATCCGCGAAAAGTCCCCAAAGCGCTTCTTTTTCGGCCCCTTATTGCCGTTTTTAAGCAAAAAGCGCACAATAGTAGGCTTTTTAGAGGAGCGAGTAACAATGAACGAAGAAGCGCTGTCCGTCAAAGAGAATTCGATTTCGCGCTATTTCCGCATCACGGAACGGGGGAGCGAGCCCAAGAAAGAGATTATGGGCGGCTTCGTCACCTTCTTGGCGATGTGCTACATCCTGCCGGTCAATGCCGGGATCCTCTCCTCGATGGGGATGAACTCCTTCGGCGTCTTCGCAAGCACCGCGCTCGTCTCGGCGATTGTGACCCTCATCATGGCGCTTTATGCCAATTGCCCGATCGCCTTAAGCGCCGGGATGGGCCTCAACGCTTATTTGGCTTACACCGTCTGCGGCGCCCTCGGCTATAGCTGGCAAGAAGGAATGATCCTGCTCACCGTGACGGGCATCATCTTTTTCGTCTTTTCCCTCACGCCCGTCCGCCGAAAAATCATCGAAGCCTTTCCCGAAGGCCTCCAAGCGATCGTCTCGGCGGGGCTTGGCGCCTTCATTGCTTTCGTCGGGCTCAAAGGCTCGGGGATCGTCGTCGCCAATTCGGCGACTCTCGTCGGGTTAGGCTCCCTGAGCGATCCCGCTGTTCTGTTAAGCCTATTCGGGATTGCCTTGGTCTTGGTCCTTATGAGCATCAAGACGAAGAAGGGCATCCTTTCTTCTTTGGCCGTGCCCTTAGGGATGCTCGTGGTCGCCCTCGTTGGCTGGATCATCCGGGCTTCGGGCGTCAATAACACCGCCCTTCCTTGGGTCGATTTCTCCTCGCATTGGGGTATCAATGGCTTCCAAGACGTCTTCGCCTATGGCTTGCTCTCTTCCGGTCAGGAGAACGTCAAAACCGGCAGCGAGTTCTGGGGTTTGGTGGGCAACATCTTTGCCCGACCGGCTTCCTATGTGATCATCTTCTCCCTCATCTTCGTGAACCTCTTCGACACCACCGCCACCCTCATGGCGATCGGACAGGGGACCACGATCTTCGGGGCAGATGGCAAGATCAAAGACAATCGGGCAATCATGGCCGATGCGACCGGCGCCCTCATCTGCGCGCCCTTAGGCACCGCGACCGTCACCTCCTTCGTCGAATCGACGATTGGGGTCAAGCTCGGAGCCAGAACCGGCTTGGCTTCCGTCGTGACGGGGCTCTGCTTCTTATTGGCGGCCTTCATCTATCCAGTCTTCGAGCTCTTCACCTATAGCTGTGTGAGCTGCGCCGCTCTCGTGAGCGTCGGCGGGCTTATCTTCGCAAGCAACCTCAAATCGCTTCATTGGGACGAGCCGGAGATCGCCTTCAGCGCATTTATCACGATTCTCATGATCATTCTCACCTATTCCCTTACCAATGGCATTGGCTTTGGCCTCATTGTCTATTGCCTCATCATGCTGGCGAGGAAGAAGGGCAAGGAGATCTCGTGGGTCCTCTACCTCATCTCAATCATCTACCTCATCAGTTTCGCTCTGAACGAAGCCCTCACCAAACTGAAATGAAAGCAAAAGAAAACGGCAGGTTCGACGCCCGCCGTTTTTGTTTTTAGTGGCTGCTCGCCGCGATGCCGGCGATCATCGCCGTATCATCATCGTTATGGGCCGCATCGATGGCAATCGACAAAGCGAGAATCGGCAGCTCGTTCTTCGGATCGGGGTAAGAAAGATAATAGACGTTAGCCCAGGAGAAGATTTTGCGCTGAATCATCCCATACGGCTCGCCCTTTTGGATCATCTGGTAATCCCAGGCGAAGATATCGCCCTCGACCTGGATGTCCATGAAGTCGACCTCGTATCTCGGGTGGAACCAAGAGAACTTCTCGCGCAAAAGGCCCATCTTTTCACCATTGATGTAGATCTCGAACTTCTTGAAGAAAGACCAGGCCTTCTCGCGGATGAACGCGACCTCTTTGCCCGAGGCATCATAGATGTGGATTTTGTGCCCCAAGCTCCAGAATTCGCCTTTCACCGAATACAAAACGTTCTGTTTCTCATCAAAGACATCGTATTTCTCGGTCCATGAGAAGATTCTCTCGCGAATGCATAAAGCCATAAAAAGCCTCCTTCGGTTTTGCTCGTCTTTTTGCTTTATTATTGCTTCCGTTCCGGAAAAATACATCTCTTTTTGCATAAGAGGGAGACGATAAAACATCCTTTTGGAGGTATTTTGCCTTCGCGCCGTATGGAAAAATGACTTCAAACGAGGAAAAAATCATGAAAAACAAAACCTTGAAATTGGTCTTCTTATTGCTCTTGGGAGGGCTTTTGGGTTCTTGCGGCATCGGCGCTCCATCTTCTTCGCCGGCGGGGAGCGTCCCCGCTTCGAGCGCGGCGGGCATCTCTTCTGCCGGAAGCTCCGCCTCTTCCACCGGGGCCAGCTCTTCGCAGGGAACAAATTTCTCGAATGGCGGCGCCTCTAGTCCAAGCGGGCCGGGCTCGACTTCTTCCTCAAGTTCAACTTCTTCCCCAAGCGGACCCTCATTGCCCGATCAAACCTACCGGACGATCGCCGTGAATGCGTTCAAACAAGCCAAAATCGCCATCGATATCAATAAACTCCTTGGCGTCTCTTTCACCCAAGGCAATGGGCGGAAAAACCCGAACAAACGCTCCGAAGGGGCTCCCGAAGCCGAGCGCCCGCTGAATTTCGCCGAATGCTTTCTCAAAAACGAGAAACTCCGCCATGGCCCTTCCGCCGAAGGAACAGGCGAAAGCGAGCGAACCCTGGTTTCAACCAAAGACTACACGTTCAAACCCGGCGATGCCGATCCTTATTACTATACGGGCATTCAACCCGATGGAAGCGTGGCCGAATCGCGGATGAGTTCCCCGATCTATTCGGTGAAACAATATGGCGACACGATGGAAGCGATGGCCAAAGCCTTCTTGAACACCGCCCCTTCTGTGGATTACAAGACCACCTTCGGCAACAACGATTACGTTCTCCATTACGATCCCGCTTCCGCCAAGACTTATTTGGTGATCGAGGACCGAGATTACTCCCGGTCCGCCGGCGGACTCAAAAACGGCGTTTCCTGGGATATCAGCATCCGAGGCCGCAAAATCCCGCTGACGATTTCCTTTGATGCCTCAGGCAAAGAAATCCTCGATGCCCAAGCCTATTCGCCCGTGAGTTATTCCGACAATTTCAAAACCCTTTTTCCGAAGATCAAGACGCCCGAAACCGTTTTTGGCGCCATTCATTTCGAAGAAGGGAAGATCTTCGATTACCTCGACCAAGAACTTCCATTGGAGGTAGAAGCCTTCTCTGTCTATTATGATGAGAATTCGCTTCCGCACGCCCTTACGGTGACCCGGGCCGAGGACATCAATTCCACCGGAGACGAAGAAAACCACTTCATCACGGCGAGCCTTCTCACTCCGATCAACGCGAACGGCTTCGCCGAGAGGAGTGTCACCTCCTGGTATCGCAAAGATGGAAGCCTCTATGAGCAAAACGGCTTGTTGAGTTTCTACGATAAAAAACCTCCCCAAGTCGATGTCGGGGGCGGGCACATGGGCAAGGACTTCAACGATCATTTGGCTTACCTAAACGCCCAGACCAACGATCTCACCGGCTGGAAACAAACCGTCATCAAGGATGGCAAACTCTACACCACTACCGATGCCAATAACTATACCCGAGCCTACCACCATGCCGACAAGATGACCATCACGGATTCCCTCGATGCCGCCCATGATTGGCTCTTCGATGGGGCTTACGCGGCCAACGGCCTCTTTCACCAGGCCAATGAAAACCATTATGGCTGGCTTTCCACCACCGACCCCACATCCATCATCGATTTCTCTCCGATGG
Source organism: Bacillota bacterium (assembly GCA_036788815.1). GTDB lineage: Bacteria > Bacillota_I > Bacilli_A > RFN20 > CAG-826 > UBA4951. The sequence goes on along the minus strand of DAIQMS010000025.1, from coordinate 7,944 downwards.
AATTCTCGGATCTCCAGTGGAACATGGATGCCGTCACCTCCACTTTATCGGGAACGAACCGGATCGAGAAGTTCGCCTCGGCCATCGGGGATTTCGGGTATCAGCTTTTCAATTTGGTCCCCGCCGCCGAGAAGAGCGCCTTCTACGCCCAGCTCGAGCGCCTCTCGCTCTCCTTCAATGACGATGTGGCCCAGGCCAGTTGGGAAGGCAGCCAAAACATCCTGCGCTTCGGGATGGATGATCTCTTGGCCCGCAAAAAGAAAACCATGATTACCCTTTCGCCCGAAGAGATCGAAAAAGCCTTGAACTCCGGCTTCAAAGATC
>DAIQMS010000025.1:0-7520 GCA_036788815.1 Bacillota bacterium | reverse complement strand
ATTACCCTTTCGCCCGAAGAGATCGAAAAAGCCTTGAACTCCGGCTTCAAAGATCCCGCGACGATCGCGGAAACCGATTCCGGGGCCTATGAGGTTAGCTTCCCCACCTTGGTTTTCCCTAACGGGGCGACCGTCCAGGATTTCCTCGATTCGATCGTCGTCACGAAAAAAGATCTGACCGCCCCGGACATCAAACTCTGTTTTGACAATCTCAAACGGGCGGCGGGAATGAGTTTCGTTGATGTTCGCGCCTCCGACGTCTTGGTGGACCAAGAAATCCTCGTCCTCAAGATCGCCATCAACAAAGTCACGCTCTATAACCACTCCGTGACCCTGCGGGTCATGGAAGGGAACGGCTACAAGGTTTCCTTCCTGACGGATCGCTTCGCCGCGACCAAGACCGTCAAGGATCTCCTCAATGCCGTTTTGGTGGAGGATATCAACACGGGAACGGTGGGGGGAAGAAGCTCGAAGACCTCTACCGCCAAACCGCTTCCTCGGCCAACCCGGATCTCACGGTTCTCACGCTGGTGAGTGACGAGAGCGCCCCGCTCAAGGATGGCGAAACCTATGTTTACGCCGCCAAAGATTCCGCCGGGGTCCTTGAGGGCAGCGCCAGTGTGACGATCACCCTCGTCGAAGTGCCGTATACCCTGCTTCTCAAGGACACTTCCTCTCTGAGCGCGAATTCGACCGTTCGGGATCTCTTCGCCTGCGTCGCTCAGAACCAGATCGACCCGAATGTGAGCGATGTCATCACGCTGCAGGTCTCGATCTTCACCACCGCGGTCCTGAGCGAGGAGGACTTCTACTCAATGCCAAGTTGATCTCCGGTGCCACCTACGTCATCACCTGCGGCGATGATGGCGTGGTCTACGATCTCGTGCAGGTCACGATCGCTTGATTCCTTCGCCTTTCCAAAAAAAGACCTCAGCTTTGAAAGCCGGGGCCTTTTCAAAAAGACGAAACGACAATCAGGCGTAGATGGCGCCTTAGACGCCATCATCGATCGCCTGGGCGATGGCGCTACGGTCATAGAAGGCTTTCGGATCGGTGATCCGATAATCCGGCTCAGAACCCCGATCGATATCCAGGAACGAACCGTTTTTGGCCACGTCCATGACTAAGTTGCCCGAAATCTGGAAGAGGGCACCATCCGCGGTGCTGAGCGGTTTCACCATGCAGCCTCCGCCGCTGCTCGTCCAGCCAAGCAAGGTCGCCTTTTGCCGGATCTTCAACATCGAAGGCAGATAGTTCCCGCACGAGAAACTGGCTGGCGAAACGATGCAATAGATCCGTTTCGAGGAAATCGTGTCTTCCGAATCGAACACCTTGTCCAAATTGACGTCCACGGCGTAGTAATTCTCCGCCCGACCTCCGTTGATCGAACTTCGGACATCGAGAACGTCATAGTTTTGGAGCCAACCCGCGACGTAGGCCAACGCATCGAGGGCGCCGCCGTCATTGCAAGAGAGATCGAGGACCACGTTCTTGATCGTGCTTCCCGTCTTCATGATCTGGCTATGGGCATACTCGATGATGGCGAAGGTATCCGTCGAGTTGAGCGAAGCATCATGCACCGTCATATTCTCGGTCGGAGCCTTGGCGTAATAGTCGCCCGAAAGCGCAGTGAATTCATCGAAAGTCACGAAAGCCGTATTCCCGATTTCCTGATAGACGTTCGGGTTGTCCGTGCCTAGGCCGAGAAACCGGGCCCCAGAGAAACGCTTCATGCTGGAAAGCTGGCTCGAGTAATCCGTTCCCGAACCGCCTTTGGCTTTTTCTTCTCCCGCATAAGAGCTATCGGCCCGGAACGCACTATGGAAATCCTCGAAGTACATGTTGATGAATTCGCTTAACGCCGAATCCGCGACTGCGCCATCCTTCGATAGGAGGGGCGTTTTATAGCCGTTGGCCGTAAAATACGTATCAAAACTCGTGATGCCGTGCTCGCTCTTCAAACCATAAAAGAAATCCAAGGAGAGGCAAAGCTCGTCATACGTGAAGGTGCAAAGGGAAGCACTTCTTTCCCGGACGCCCGGAGCGTAATAAAGCGTGCGGACGGGAGTGAAACTGCTGTTGGCAAGGAACAAATCTACGCCGTTATAGGCCAAGGTACCAGCAATTTGCGAGAAAATCAGATCCGAGAAGGTTTGAACGGGGATATAGCCTTCGCCCCCTTCATAAACGAGCGGGATATCGTAGTGAGCCAAATCCAAAACGGTGCTCGGGGTTTCGACCTTATAGGAAGAACCGTCCTTTTGCCGTTCGATGTAAAGGGCTTTGCCCTCGCTGTCTTTCGAATTCAAACTCACCGGATCGAGCGGAGTCGAAGCGTAAGGCGCCGCCGTAAAGGCTTCAAAGCAGCTGAAGGTCAGCGTTTTCTTCGGGAAATCAAAGACCGCGGTGCTCCCGTTATCACGGGTCAGAGTGAATACGCCAGCCTGATTGAGAAGGGTGATTTTGAAATCATCCCCGCAACTATCCTTCCCTGCCGCAAGGAGTAGATCTTTGGCGCCACTCATTGAGATGAACGGGATGTCGGGCATCGAGGAATCAAACGCGAGCGTGAGCGGGGAATGTTTGTCGGCGGAGAGGTAATACTCCACCGCTTTATCCTTCATCCGGGCGCTTGCGGAAGAAGCGACGACCGGAACGGACGAACTCACGGACGGAGCTTCGGAAGAAGAGGAGGATGCCCCCTTGCCCCCGCAAGCGGCCAAAACAAGCGATGAAAGAATGAGAACTGAGAACCCCATGATGACTTTTTTCATGATGCTATCCTTTTAAGGCGCGCGATAAGGCGCCAACCTTTCTTTACTATAAAGCCCCTTATTTCTTTTTTAAAGAAAAGGACCGACGCCAAGGGTAAATCGTTTTGCACTTAATCGATAAGCCTTTCTTTTATTACAACTATATAGTATATTCCTAGATAGTATATTTTATGGAAACAGACATCGGCTTTCTAATCTTTCAAATCAAACAATACAGCGACCGGCTCTTCAACCATCTCCTCGCGGAAAAAGGGCTCGCGTCTTATAATGGTGCCCAAGGGCGAATTCTCATTTCGCTTTGGAACGAAGGCGCGGGCAGCATCCACGATCTTTCGAAGCGGACCTCGCTCGCCCCTACCAGCCTTACGACGATGCTCGACCGTTTAGAGGAAAAAGGCCTGATCGCCCGCAAAAAGAGCGCGAAGGACCGCCGGGTGATCTGGATCGAAGCGACCCCAAAATCGCTGACCCTCAAAGCGGATTACCTCGCGATCGATGCCGAGGTCAATCGGCGTTTCCTCAAAGATTTCGCCTCAAAGGACATCGCGGAGTTACGAAAACAGCTCAACCATCTCAAAGAAAATATCCAAAATAAGGGGGATTAATCATGACGATAACATTCATTTGCGACGTTCTCGGCGAAGAGAATAACGGCACCACCATCGCGACGATGAACGTGATCCGGGCGCTCAAGGCGAAAGGCCACACGGTCCGGATCGTCTGCGCCGACGAAGACAAACGGGGTCAAGAAGGCTATTACATCGTCCCGAAGATCGATTTCGGGCCTTTCAATGGCTATGTCGCCAAAAACGGGGTCGTCCCGGCCTCGAAGAAAGACGAAGCCACGATCCGGGAAGCCCTCGAAGGGGCGGATATCTGCCACTTCAATTTCTGCGGGGTGCTTTCTTCTTATGCGGTCGATCTCGCCCACAGCATGGGGATCCCCTGCACCGCTTCGCTTCACACCCAAGCCGAGAACTACACGAACCATGTCGGTCTCATGAACGTCCAATGGGCCAATGACGCCTGGTACCATCTGCTTTATAAGAAGCTTTTCTCCAAAGTGGATGCGATCCATTACCCGAGCCAATTCATTCGCGATCTCTTCGAGAAGAAAAACCACTTCGTCTCGAATGGCTATGTGATCTCAAACGGGATTCAAAAAGATTTCCGCCCGATCGAAGCCGAGAAGCCGAAGGAGTTCAAAGACAAGAAAGTCATCGTCTTCACTGCCCGCTACAGCAAAGAGAAAGACCACAAGATCCTCTTGAAGGCCCTTCGTTACAGCGCCTACGAAAAAGATATCCAGCTCATTCTCCCCGGGGCTGGGCCGGATATGAAATCCCTCCAGAAATGGGGCAAGCGGTTAACGAACCCGCCTCTTTTGGGTTTCCATTCGCGCCAGGAGATGGCGGAGATCCTCAACTACGCCGACCTCTACGTCCATCCGAGTTTGATCGATATCGAACCCTTAAGCGCCCTCGAGGCGATGGCGTGCGGCCTCACCCCGGTCCTCAGCGATTCAAAACGGAGTTCGGTCCGTTATTTCGCCCTCGATAAGCGGAACCTTTTCCGCCACAATAGCAGGCGGGATCTCGCCGCCAAGATCGACTACTGGCTGAGCCACCCCGAAGAGAAAAAGGCGAATCGGCAGCAGTATCTCGATTACGTCCAGCAGTTCGATTTCGCGACGTCGATGAACCGGATGGAAGAGATGTATCTCAAGACCATCGCGGAATGCAAAGCAAAGAAAGCGAAAAAGTAGTTTCATCCGAGAGAAGACGATCCTTCAAGCCTTGGCGTCCCCCAAGGCTTTTTCTTTTGCCTTTTTTTGAGGATCGAATCCGTTTCTAAAAGGAAACGAATTAGAACTTATCGACGATTTCTTTCCGTTTGGTTTCGTATTCCGAATCGGTCAAGATGCCTTCTTCATGGAGTTCCTTGAGTTGGCGGAGCCGAGCCGTCTCTTCGGGCGAGATTTCTTTCTTTTCGCTTTGCGGGGCTTCGGGTTGAACGATGATCTCCGGAACCGCTTGCTCCGAGACCGCCTTTGGTGTGGCATCGAGGATCGAGCGACCTTGCTTCTCCAAATCCCCGATTTTTAAACGGGCGTCTTTCACCGCGGCAACAAAGGAAGGATCGTTCATGATATTCGTCTCGAGGTTATCAGCCTTCTTGCTGAAAATATTAACCCAAAACATGATGAAAGCACCGGCAGCAAAAATACCGCCTAGAACAAAGAGCGCTTTCACCTGCGCCGCGCCGCCAATAATGAGGAATGCCGTGGCTAGCCCGACGAGGACCAAAAGAATGATGAGAAGATGATTCGACGTCTTGGAAGAGGCTCTGATCGCTGAATTAACTTGAGCGTTTTGCCGATCGTTCAGTCCTTCGAAGAGCTTCTCGCACCGCTCATCCAAGGACGACAATTTCTCGTAATGGGCTTGTTGGGTGTCACGGCTAAAAAGAAGGTTCACGTAATTGGTCGTGGTCGTATACGAATGGATGGTCGTTCCACTCCCGGTGAAATCGCCATCGAAAATGTAGCCATACGTATCCGCCCCGGTGATGTACTGGGTCTGAGAAAAAACCTCGTCCCGATGGGAAAGCGTCCAGCCAAAGCAGGTGTAGTGATTGATCAGCACCGTCTCGCGGTCCGGCGAGCAAACGATCTTTTTTGTTTCTAAGCTCATATTCCAATCCCCTTTCAAACTTTTATACGCTTGGTAGGGATCATTTTTCGATATTGAGATCAGGAATATCAAAAACTTTGAGGAGAATCGCTTTCCCTGCATTAACGCCGGGCATCGCTTCATAAGAGAGACGAATGCCCGGATTCTCTCCTCTTGGCATAAAAAACGGAAAAGAAGAAAAGGCCCGCTTGACTCCTTCTTTTTCACTTTGAGTCCGAATTGGCCAAAAATCTAAATAATGACGAATGAAAAGTTGGGGGTAATTCCCACCGCTCGTGGGCAAAAGCCTTACCATCAAGCGGATGATGCTTGGGCGAGGGCAATCCTTTTCGGTTCTGGAAAGGGCAAAGAGGGATCGACCATTGCCAAGAAAGCCTTGCTTATAGAAAAACCGCCACGCTCCAAAAGAGGCAATCTTTAAACTTGCTATATCAGTATAGTGATATAGTGTTTATAGATTGAAAAAATGGAAAACCCACTGGAACGCATTTTAAGAGAAAAAGGTCTGAGTCTTTATCGGCTCGGGAAGCTCACCAGCATCCCCTATTCGAGTCTCCACGCTTTTAAAAGCTCTCAGTCCAAACTCGCCGCTTGCTCATCGGCAACCCTTTTTGCGATGGCCAAAGCCTTAGGCGTTCCGATGGAGCGCTTCTTCGAAGATGGAAAGCTCCATCTTCCCAAGCGTTTTGCTTATTGCTTTTGGGATGTTGACATGGACAATCTAACGAACGAGAACACCTCCTTCGCCATCGCTCGCCTTTATGAGCGGGGCGGAATCGATGGGATCTGTTTCGTCGAACGGAATTTCACGGAAAAAGAAATCGTCGAAGCGGCTTTGACCCGTCGCGATTTTTCTCCGGTGACCGCCAATTTCCTCGCGCAACGTTATGGTCTTAAAAAAGAGAAGATGGCTTATTACCGCTATGGCGGAGGCCAGGATTGGAGAAAAGTCCCATGATCTATTGGAAAACGATCGATTCAAAACGGAAGAGCGTTCTAAAAAAGTTGTGCATTCAGCCTTTCATCAAAGATTTTTATCTCGCTGGCGGAACGGCTTTATCGCTTGAACTAGGGCTCCGAAAGTCCGAGGATTTCGATTTTTTCACGCTAAAGCCTTTCGCCGAAGACCAGCTTTACGCGGAGCTGGCTAAAGCCCTCGGCAAAAAACCGCAGGTGATTTCGCTGGACGAAGGGACGTGTGACGTCAATGCCGATGGCATCCAGATTACCTTTTTCTCTTACCCCCACCGCCTTTTGGCTCCTTTTGTGGTTGCTCCCGAACTTCCAGGGCTCCGAATGGCTTCTTTGGAGGACATCGCCACGATGAAGATGGCCGCCATCGGCTCAAGAAGCGCCAAGAAAGACTTCTATGATCTCTACCATATCCTGATTCTCAAGAACTGGAAGGCGGAGGAACTGATTGCTTTGCTGAATAAGAAATACGGGAAAAAAGGCTGGGGCGCTTCGCGTTACGTGATGTCCTTAAGCTATTTCGATCCGGCCGAGGGCGAACCGCTTCCACAGTGTTATGTGCCTTGCGACTGGGATCGGATCAAAACCTTTTTCCTGGCCTATCAAAAAGAGATGCTGAGCGCCCTCGAGAAGGATATCTAAAGACCGCGGTTATTTTTGAACCTTGAATCTGGCCTTCAAAGCGGCGATTTCCCTCTCGGCCGCCGCATGCGAAACCCCGGAACGCCGGAGCGTCGCGATGTCATCCTCGCTGAGGGGCATCCCTTCGATCGCCATCGAGCCATTGACCCGGGCGATGGATTCTTCCAAAGTCTCTTTCTTGCCCATGATGGCATTTTACCATAGGCTTAAGGGGCCGAGATGAGCCGATCATCGGGATTATTCAACTCGACAAAAAAGTATCAATGGTGGACTAAACTATTTTGATACTTTTAGGATAGCCTTAATCCAAAACGGCCATCGTCGAATAAATCCAACAAACAAAAGACGATTTCCAATTTTTGGAGAAAAATCGCACAAAAACCACTATACCGAAAATCGTCTTTTACCGAATTTATTCGACAGCGACTAATGAATTACA
>DAIQMS010000024.1:0-19636 GCA_036788815.1 Bacillota bacterium | reverse complement strand
ACGGGCGAAGGACCGCCGCTCTGGAAATAAACGAGAGACTTCTTCTTCATAAAAAAGGATTCCTCCTGAAAGGCATTTTGCCTTTCTTGTTTTCTTTGTTATTCCTATTTTATATCGTGTTTACCAAGAAAGCACGAACGGAAAGGAAAAGGACACCCAAGAAGGGTGTCCTCATCGTTAATCAAACTATTTGCTCGCCGGCGTCTGCGGGACTTTCGCGGGTTCGGCGCTCTGCCGATCTTCCCGCCGTTTCTTGCGGAGCACTTTGCTCGCGCGGGAACGGAAGAAGAAATAGAGTCCGAAGCCTAAGGCCGCCGCGGCCTCGAGCGAGAGAAGCACGACGATCCAAGGCTGAATCGCCCCGGAGCTCTTGACGTTCTCCCACATGAAGAGGATGTAGGAGTTGTTCGTCTTGTAGTCTTCCATGACGGCCAGGCCCGGGATTTGGCAAAGCACCGTGCCCTTTTGGTCTTCCATGTCGCTCGGATATTGGGTCAGGAACTGGCGGCCGACCAAGACCGTCTCCTGTTCGCCCTTGAGGTTTTTGCCCGTCACTTCTTCGAATTCGTTCGAGTAGACGATGCAATCATCGGTGTCATCGCTCAAGGAACCCTTGAAGAAATAGGAGAGATCCACCGCCTGCCAGGTGTTGTCGTCGGGGGCGTATTTCTCGGCGTATTCGTCCCAGCCGATCAACGCGTCTTGATCGACCACGGCTCCGGCAAGCGAGGAGCCGGTCATGTTGTGCTCGCCATAGTCATTCCCGTCGGTGCCATCGGGATTCTTGTGAATGCCGGTGCCATCCTTGTAGACTTTGTCGCCATTGTCGTCATAAAGATAGTCGTCGTTGGCGCTGTCATAGACATACATCGCGCTGTAGCGGGGATCGTACCAGCCCCGGACGAGTTCGAGGATATCGTCGCCCGCGATGAAGGAGGTATAGCCGATGTAATCCATGTTCGCGGCCGCGATGTCGGGGCGCGAGATGAAATCGATGAACTTCTGGGCGTATTCCTGTTCCAGGCCATCGCGCTTGATGAGGACCCAGGCGTCGAACCAGATGTTGCCGCCGGTCTTCGGGATCGAATAGTAAAGCGTGTTGCCGAGTTCGTCGGCATTGTTCAGACTCGTGACGGCGTCGCCGCTCCAGGCGGTGTCGATGCCGCTCTTATCGCCCGAGATGATATCGGTCTTGCCGCTATCGACCTCGAGGCCGAACGAATCGGATTTGAGTTGGATCAAAGCGGCTTGGACCGCGTCGACGATGCTCTTTACGGTGTAGGTCGGAGCCGCCGCGTCGAGTTTCTTGGCCAGCGCGTTGAAATCGTCCAAATGGTTGATGTTGTTGAAGATCGTGCTGACATCCGAGGTGTATTGCGAAGCCGAATAAGCGCTGCCGCCATCGTCTTTGCCCGCCTTATACCACTCAAGCAGTTTGCTGAAATAGGCATCGTAGACGTGCATGAGGCCGATCGAATAGGTGTCGCGCATCGAATCCTTGACCTGGAAGGTCTGGTTGTAGTTGCCGCTCCAAAGGGCGTTCCAATCGCTCATCTGGACCATCACGTCCTCGCGGGAAAGGCCCCGAGAGGCATAGGCGCTGAAATCCGGGTTGTAGGTGATGCCCAAGGTGCCCCACATATAGCCGCGGGCATAGTCGCCGAGGTTGCCCTCTTGGCCATTGATCGTGGCTTTGATGCCTTTGAGCTCGTTCTGGAGGTATTGCGAAGCGTAGAGCGAATAGTTATCGTCCCATCCGGTCGCGTCGCCGCCATAAAGCGCGGTGCGCTCAGCCCCGCTCTTAAACGGCACGACCATGTTGAGGGCCATGAGCCGCTGGATGATGTAGTCGCTCACGCAGACGAGGTCGGCGACGGTGCCGCCGGTCTGGAGCTTCGAGAGCTCGTCCTCCATCGTCGAGAAGGTGCTGTAGGAAACGTTGATGGTGACGTTATCGGTCGCCAAAACGTACTTCTTGAATTCGTCGAGGATGTCCATCGAGCCATCGCTGCCATCGGCGATGTAGTCTTCGGAGTTATGGATGTAGAGATTGACCGGCGAGGAACGCTTTTCGGCGCGGATCGCGATCGTCGTCAGCGGATGCTCCGCCATATAGGGGGCGGCGTTCATGCCGGTGAGGGCGACGAACGAAAGGGCAGTCAAAAGAATTTGTTGGAACATAATCAATAAACCCTTCCTTTCCGCTTCTTGCCTTGTTTGGCTTTGACGTTCTGATAAATGATCATCCCGATGACGAGGGCGAGGACCAATAAGAAGATCAAGGTCGCGAGCGCCCGGAGTTCCGGCGGAAGCGGATGCTTCTTGATGATGCCTTCGACATAGGTCGAAATCGTCTCGATGTCGCTATTGCCGCTCAATAAGCCAGCGCCGCGGGTGAAAGCCGTGACGATGAAGTCATCGAGTGAAAGGGTAACAGCGATGAGGAAGCCCGAGAGGATGCCCGGAAGAATCTCCGGGACCACCACTTTGCGAAGGGCCTGACGCGGCGTGCAGCCGAGATCGAGGGCCGCCTCATAAAGGGCGGGATCCATCTGAATGAGCTTCGGTTTGACCGAAAGATAGACGAACGGCGTGCAAAGGACAAGATGGCCAGCCAAGAGGGTCCAATACGAAAGGCGGAAGTAGCCGGTCATGCTGCCGATGAAGACGAACATGACGATCAAGGAAAGCGCGATGACGATCTCCGGGTTCACGACCGGGATCTGTGTCGAGAATTCCAAGGTTTTTTTGAACCAAGGCTTGCTCTCGAAGACGCCGATGGCGCCCAAGGTGCCGATCAAAGTCGACAAGAGAGCGGCCGAGACGGCGATGATGACGGTGTTGCCCACCGCAATCTGGACTTCCTGATCCTGGAAGAGCGAAACATAGAGGTCGAACGTGAAGCCATTCCAAGCGCCAAGGGTCGTGCTATTCGTGAAGGAATAGATGACGAGAAGCAAGACCGGGAGGTACATGAGGATCAAGAGGATCCAGATATAGCACTGGGCGAAGATCTGCTTGGCCAAAAGATGGCTCTTGCGCGGCTTCGAGGCTTTCTTGAGTTGCTGCGGCGTCGGCTTCTTGGTGACCACCACTTCCGGGGTCACGACACTTTGAGTTTGAGTATCCATAGGGGTTTTACTCGCATTTTCGACGTTGTCGTTCACCATAAGCCAGCCCCCCGAGCCCCTTGCGGGTCTTTCTCGACGTTGCGGGTCGCAAACATCGTGATGCCAATGATGAGCAGCATGATGAGCGCCATGACCGAGCCTTCATTCCAAAGCGAATTGCTGAAGGCGAGATAAATGTAGTTGCCGAAGAGGGTGATCTTGCCTTCGGAAAGGGTATCCGAGATGACGTAAGAGGACATGACCGGCATGAAGACCATCTCGCAAGCGGAGATGATGCCCGGCAAGCTCTGAGGGATCACGTTCTTCCAGAAGACCTGCCACGGATTGGCGCCCAAATCCGCCGCGGCTTCCATCTGGGAGTGGTCGAGTTTGAGCATCGTGGTATAAAGTGGCAAAATCGTGAACGGCAGATAGTTGTAGACCATGCCGATGATCGTCGCGCCCCAGGGGTGGGTCGAGCCGGAGAGCCCCATCCAGGTGAGCAAGTCACGGGTGGCGCCGGTCCGAATGACGAAGTTGATCCACATCGGCATGATGAAGAGAATCACCAAGACCTTATTGACGTTGAACTTCTTCTCGGCGAGGAAGTAGGCGGCCGGATAGGCCAAGACGAGGCAGATCAGGGTCGTCTGAATCCCGATGAAGAGTGAGACGAAGAGGACCGACCATTTGGCCGAATTCGTGAAGAATCCGGCGATGGCGCTGAAAGAGAAATAGGTGATCTTTTGGCCCGCTTCGTTGTAATAGGTATCGGTGAAAGCGTAGCCGACGATCAAAAGAAGCGGGATGATGACGAAGAGCACGAGGAAGAGGGCATAGGGAATCGCCAGATATTTCCGTTTGAGGGCGAAATTCTGCCCGAGGCGGGTGCTCCGGTTTTTGGCTTCCGCACTAGTCAGCGACATATTGGTCCAGGTCCTTCTTCAAACGGAGCCGGATGGATTTGACCGGGATATCGACGGAAACGATATCGCCTTCATTCCATTGGTACGGCGTGTTGGCGACGAAATCCTCTTCGTCGTCGGTCCGGACGATGTACTGATAGTGGTCGCCGAGCCAGACGCTCGAGACGATCGTGCCTTGGCTATGGCCCTGCGAGAGGTCATCGGAAAGGATCGGAGCGTCCAAATCGCACTCCGCCACCACTTTGGCGTCATGGAAATCGTATTTCTTCTTATTCTTCGGATCGACGACGTAGCCATTCTCGTCGAGGGAGGAGCCTTTGACGAGCTGGGTGAGATCGCACGGGAAGGGATCTTCGCCGATCACGACTTGGGCATCGCTATTGATATACGCGTCTTCCCATTCGTTCTCGGTCAGATCCTTGTGCATGATCTGAAGATTCTCTTTGACCACGTGGATCGAGACCGCCTGCCCGACTTCGCGGGCATGGGTGTCGCGGCAAAGGACTTCGTTCTTGCCGACGTTGATGACATAGGAATAATCCTCGCCTTTGAAGACCCGCGAGGCGATGACGCCATCGACGGTGCCCTTGCCAGGGTTGCCGATTTCGACGTCTTCGGGGCGGATGACGACATCGACCTTCTCGTTGAGCGGGAAGTCATCGATGCAATTCCAGACGGCGTTCAGGAAGCGGACCTGCTGCTTGCCGCTCATCGTGCCGTTATAAATATTGGACTCGCCGATGAAGTCCGCGACATAAGCATTGGTCGGCTCGTTATAGATCGATTCCGGGGTGCCGACTTGCTGGATCGCGCCGTCTTTCATGACGACGATCGTGTCCGACATCGAGAGGGCTTCTTCCTGATCGTGGGTGACGTAAATGAAGGTGATGCCCAATTTCTTGTGCATCTCCTTGAGTTCGATTTGCATGTCTTGCCGCATCTTGTGGTCGAGGGCGCTTAGCGGCTCATCGAGCAAGAGGACCTGCGGCTCGTTCACGATCGCGCGGGCGATCGCGACCCGCTGCTGCTGGCCGCCGGAGAGATTCGCGATATCGCGGTCTTCCATCTCCGACATATCGACGATATCAAGGGCCCTAGCCACTTTCTGATCGATGACCTCATCCGAAAGATGGACCATCTTGGTGACTTTGTTGCCCTTCCTATCGGTTGTTTCAACCGGGATCTTCTTGATCTTCAGCCCGAAGGCGATGTTGTCGTAGACATCGAGGTTCGGGAACAGGGCGTAATGCTGGAAGACGGTGTTGACCGGTCTTTCATAGGGCGGCAGGTTCGTGATGTCTTGCCCATTGAGCAGGATCTTGCCGCTCGTCGGGATATCGAATCCGGCGATCATGCGGAGGGTCGTGGTCTTGCCGCAGCCCGACGGGCCCAATAGGGTGACGAACTCGCCTTTGCGGATCGACAAATTGAAATTGTCGACGGCCGTGAAGGTCTTATCGAAAACTTTGCTGACCCCCACCAACGAAATAATCGTATTATCAGCGTCCATTGCTACTACCTCCAGGGCTGACCAGAATTAGCGGAAACGAATGCCAATAGTCCGCTCGATAGGAGCCGGAATTCTTGACGCGAAAAAATATGCTATAAAGTGCAAGCAAAAGCAACAAAATTCGTTAACAAAATTTTTCGCGTTTCCCTTTCGGGCTTTTCAAAAACAAAACGAAGGGCTTTTTGCGAGGGATTTTTGAAGTTGACTTGATTTGTCATTGAAATTTTTGGAGCGCATTTTTTGAAATTCGTGGCGCATCCTTTTTCGTCGGGGCAAAGAAAAGAGAGATTGCCTTCTCGCGTCTACGTGCGCATAATGACACTCATGAGCAAAAAGAAAACTGTTCTCTTGGCCTTCAGCGCCCTCGCCTTTGCTGGCGGAATGACCGCCTGCACGAAGGAAGTCATCACTCCGGTCCAGATCGAATTCGGACGGAAATACGACGCCGATCTCCCGCTTTGGGATTACGATTCGACCTCAAGGACCTATAAAGTCGGCAACGTCAAAGACATCGATTACGACCATCTCGCGGACAGCTCTTCCGGCTTAGTCGGCCGGAAACTCAATTTCGTTCTTTTAATCGCGGACGTCACAACCGACTGCAATTGCTTCGCCAAATTCCGCTCGAGCATCACTTCTTACATTCAATCTTCGAACGCTTTCTTCTATTCGATCAACCCCTCCGAATTCAAAGACAAAGACACCCTGGGGCTCAAGGTTTCAACCGCCGAGGGAAGCGAAAGCATCGCCATCTTCGAAAACGGCGCCGTCAAGTATCAACGGCAACGGGCTGGGGAGGCTGACACGTGGAGCACGAATGCGGATACCTTCAAAACCTGGATGAACGCCCGGGTCAAAGTGTCCAACATGCTTTATATTGACGTTCTCCAACTCGAGAAACTCGTCGTTGATCCCTCCCTCTTCACGGGAACGGACCACGCCGTCATCGGCTACTTCCGTGACCGCTGCCCCGATTGCAGCTACCTCTCGGATCACTTCCTCAAGAACTACAACCTCACCGAACATGCCGAAAGCTACGTGATCGATTGCGATGTGCCAGGCCTCCACGACCCGAAAGACGGCACCACCGCCTCAACCACGGAAAGCAAAGCCCAATGGACGGCTTTCAAAGCGCTCTATGGCCTCGCCAAGAGCAGCGATCCGGAATTCGGATTCGACACGGGCTATGTCCCCGCCTTCCAATTCCGGCGGGCCGATAGCGTCTATGATATGGCTGTCTATGTGAACGACAGTCTCGCCCTCAATAGCGATAAGTCGACCTGCTCGATCGCCTCGACCTATTGGGATGGGACGAGAAGCCATGATTTCTTCACTTCCTTAGCCAGCACCGTGGCCACCAATTTTCTCACGATTGACGCCCTCAAGAGCATCCCCTCTTCCGACTATGAGGAGGATTCGGGCGATTATTATTGGGCCCACGACAAAGCCGCCGTCTACCACGATCCCCTCATGAAGGGCTTCCTCGACTACTACATCAGCAAGTAAACGAAAAGCCGGCTCGAGACCCTTAGGGCTTCGCGCCGGCTTTTTCTTATCCTTACTCTTATAAGGGCAGATCTTTGAGCTTTTCTTTGAGGGCCAGCCCCGAAGAGATGATCGCGCCTTTCTCGCCTTCCGAATAGTCAGGCCGCAAGATCTTCTCAGCCCCGTGGGCGTTCACCACGACCGGGAGCGAGAGATAGACATCCTGAAGCAATCCATCGAATTCGTTCTCGAGATAGGTCGAAACAGTGAGGACGCTGTTTTCGTCATTGAAGATCGCACTGACGATCCGGCTGACGGCCAAGGCGACGGCATAGAAGGTCGCCCCTTTCTTCTGGATGATCTCGTAGGCCGCATTCTTGACTTGCTCGTGAAGCGATTCGAGCTTGGCCATATTGTGGGCGCCGCACTTCCCGCATTTGGCGCAATAGCTTGTGAGCGATAATCCGCCGACCGAGGTGGCGCTCCAAACGGCCACTTCGCTGTCGCCATGCTCGCCGACGATCATCGCGTGGACGCTCCGCGGGTCGATCCCGGTGTCCTTCGCCACCGCCGTCTTGAGGCGCGAGGTGTCGAGGACGGTCCCGCTCCCGAGGACGTGGGAGGCGGGCAAGCCCAGTTTCTTGTAGGCGAAATAGGTCAGGATATCGACCGGGTTACTGACGACGAGGACGATCACGTCCTTCGAAAGATAGGGTTTGATCCCCGAGATGATGCCATTAAAAATCGCCGCGTTCCGGCCTAAAAGATCGAGCCGTGTCTCGCCGGGCTTTTGAGCCGCTCCGGCCGTGATGATCACGATCTCGGCATCCTTCACGCCTTCATAGCCCGCCGCATTGATCACTTTCGGGAC
The DNA here is from genome assembly GCA_036788815.1 of Bacillota bacterium. Classification (GTDB taxonomy): domain Bacteria; phylum Bacillota_I; class Bacilli_A; order RFN20; family CAG-826; genus UBA4951. Next base: position 11,734 of record DAIQMS010000024.1, on the reverse strand, counting down.
CGAAAGGAAGCTCATCCCATCGGCCATGTCGAGGGCGTCCCCTTCCGCTTTGTCTTTATTGAGATCGATGATCGTGATCGTGTTGACCGCGTGGCCCAGCATTAAGGTATAAGCGATCGAACTCCCGACCGAACCATCCCCGATAATCGCGACTTTTCGTGATGCCATACTCCATTTCCTCCTCTTTTTTCGGCTAAAAAAGGCTCCCTTGTTGGGGAGCCTCATCGCACTTCTTCAGTTTTGCGGAATGTCGTTTCCGTTCTCATCGACCGGAACCAGCATATCGCCCGGCGCTCCGCAGACAGGGCAAGAGCCATCCGGATTCGGAATGACGATCGCTCCGCAAATCGTGCAACGATATTTCTGAACTTTTTTCTCAGGCATGTTTTCATGTCCTCCCTAACAGCATTTAGTATACATGAGTCGGCCGACTTTTCAAATAACTCGCTCACTCAACGCTCTTGAGCGATTCCACCATTTTGACGGTGCCGGTCCGATAGGAGAGAATCCCATTCACCAGGAAGGCGACGATAAAGGTCAATAAGAACGAATAAACGTAGGTCAAAGGATAAATGTGATAGAGGTATTGGACGAGCTGGACGGTGTTGAGTTTGAGGACGGCGAGTAGGAAGGGATAACCTAAGAGCATTCCGAAGATCACCCCGACGGCGGTCAAGCTCATCGTCTCCCAAAGTAAGGACGAAGCGATCTCGTGCTTGGTGAAGCCCAAGACCTTGAGGGTCGCGATGTCCCGCGTCCGTTCCCGGAAGTTAAGGAGGGCGAGGTTATAAAGAACGATGATCGCCAAGATGATCGCGAAGCCTTTGACCGCGTTTGTCATGATATGGACGCCCGACATGATGTCATCGATCTGGCGGTTCCAATCGGCGGTCGTATCCGCCTCGATCAAATAGGAGAGCCCTTCGGCCTGATAGCTATCGCCGCTACTTTCATAATCGCCGACCAATTGGCCTTTGAGGATCGTCGAGGATTCCAGCTGGCTTTTATCCGCGATGCTCTTCGAATCGAGGTAGCAGCCTTGGAAGGTCACCTCGCCCAAAGACGAGAGGATCGGGGAATCGGCATGAAGAAGGACCCCGTTGAAGATGAAAGTCTTATAGATCAAAGAAAGCTGGCCCTCGTAGGTCGTGGCCCCGTAGGTAAAGGAGAGGGTATCCCCCACTTTGGCTCCGGTTTCATCGGCGATCTTCTCAGAGATCGCGATCGTGTCATTGGAGAAGTCATCGCCCCATTTCATATGGGAATGCTTTCCCTCGCCCCAGCCCAGGATATACACGTTCGTGTTGCTTTCCGGGGCATTATCCTTTTTGACTTTTGCCGTCGTGGCGCTTCGGGTCATTCCCTCGAACGCGCTCGCTAAGGGGTAGCGGTCCAATAGATCCTTTTTCATCGTCGCTTCGCTTTGCCCGGCGCTGAAGGTGAGGGTCACCACCGCATCGTTATCCATCGATCCCTTGGCCATGTCGCTCTTTTTGCCATAGGCGATCGTGTCTTCGATGCCATAGCCGCAGACCAAAAGGGCGGTGCAGCCCATGACGCCCGCCACCACCATGAAGGATTTCACTTTGTCGATCGCCATGTTGCGGAAGGCCATCTTGAAAGAAAGGACCTTCGCTTGGTATTTCTTGAGGTCGATCTTGTCGAGATGAGCCTTCATCTTCGGCGAAGCGGGCCGCATGCTCTCGGCCGGCTTGAGCTTGACTTCTTTATGGCAAACGAGGAAAGCGACCAATGCGCTCACGGCCAAGAAGAAGGCCGCGGTCAATAAGCCATAAAGGACCGGGAAAACATAGGTTCGGGCAGGCAAGGTATAGAGGATGTCGTATTTCTGACCGAGGAAATAGGGCATGAGGATCGGGCCGAGGATCTCACCGATCAGGATTCCGATCGAGACCACTGACAACGTGAGCCCGATATAGTGGGCGTAGATCTCCCGATTCGATAAACCCAAGGCTTTCATCGTGCCGATTTGGGTCCGTTCCTTGAGAATGATCTGGGAGATCGTCGTGAGAATGACGAGCAGGGCGACGAAGAAGAAAACGAACGGGAAAACGAAGGTGAATTGCCGGGCTTGCTTCACGTCGTTGGCCATCGCGATGACAAACGGCATATTGTCCCGATCGTTGAGCGAATAAAGATTGTCTTTGGAGGAAAAGTAAGAGGAGATGGCCTCTTTGACCTCAGCGGTCTTGCTCTTGTCTTTGAGAGCCACCAAATACTGATTGGGCCGCGCCAAGGTCCCGGAAGGATTCACGGTGCCATCGCCGAAATGAAAGAGAGAATTGTAGGCGTTATCATAAAGAAGCTTGAGGCCCGCCTCGTTGTAGTTGGCGGAAAGAAGGTTATAGACCGAAGTCTTGAAGGTCGTGTCGTCCACCAAGAAGGCCGAGGTGTTATAAGAGGCTTTGGTGACGTTCTCGGGGTAACGCATGATCCCGGTGATCGTGTAGTCCAAATCGACCGCGGATTTGCTCAGGATATTGCTTCCGCCATCCTTGATGAACAGCTTTCTTGTCTTCGCCGGATCCGTCGGATCGATCGTATCCAATAAGGCCGCTTGATCCGAGGAGATGTAGCTTGAGATGTCGTAGGACATCGAGAAGGTTTTGCCCACCTGGAATTTGGCGCTCGAGGAGGCATCGGTCGAGTGAGCCAAGGAATCGTCGACCAAGACGAAGTGGGTCGAAGAGTTGTCTTCGCTTTGCTCAAGGATCTCATAAGGCTTGGAAACCGAAGGCATCTCAGGCGAAATCACCGTGTAAATGCTATTGCGGGCGAAACGGCCCGGCACCTCGAAACGGGTGTCGACTTCGCCATTATCCCCGACGATCGACTGGATTTGATTCAGGTCGTCTTTATGGTAACTTGAGCAGGTGACCCAGAGGTCCGCCATATTGCCGCCATCATAGGCTTCGTTCACCCGGTTCTCGATCGACTGGGCATTGGCCAAAAGGCCGACGAAAAGGGTAACGGCGACCCCACCGATCCCGATGATCGCGAGAAATTGGGCCCAGTTGCCCCGGATTTCCCGCCGTCCCATCTTCGCCAAAAAGGCGAAGGGGCCTTTGAGTTTCTTCACGAGGGAAAAGGAGGACTTTTCTTTTTCCTCTTTGCTCTCGGCTTTCACCAATTGATTTCCTCGGGTTTGAGCGGATGGGCCTGAACCTCATCGCTCACGATCGCCCCATCGGCGATCCGGATCAAGCGTTTGGCACAGCCAGCGATCTTTGAGTTATGGGTGACCAAAACAACGGTCTTCTCGTAATGCTCGGCTAGTTCATAAAGCAGGGCGATGATCGAAGCCCCGGTTTTGCTATCGAGGGCGCCGGTCGGTTCATCACAAAGCAAAAGTTCCGGATTTTTGACCATGGCCCGAGCGATCGCGACCCGCTGCTGCTCGCCCCCAGAAAGCTGGGAGGGGAAGTTCGCGATGCGGCCCGATAGGCCAACGTCTTCAAGGGTTTTCTTGCTATCAAAGGGCTTATCGACGACCGAGGCCGCCAGCTGCACGTTCTCAAGGGCGGTCAAATTCGGCATCAAGTTATAAAACTGAAAAACGAAGCCCACGTCATTCCGGCGGAACTTCTGAAGCTCTTTCGCGGAGAACTTCGCCACATCCTGCCCATCGACGAGATAACTTCCTCCGCTCGGGCTATCCATGCCACCCAGGATATTGAGAAGGGTGCTCTTTCCAGCGCCCGAAGCGCCCAAAATCACCACGAACTCTCCTTCATTCAAGGTGAAGGAGGCATCATGGAGCGCCCGGACTTCGTTCTCGGCGCCCGGGTTGTAGATTTTGGAAAGGTGATCGACGATGATTTGGCTCACGGGTCTACTTTAGTAGCGAAATCCCCTTGGGGCAAGGAAGAATCGCAAAGAAGAAAGAAAACGTTCCCCTTTCAAGGAACGTTTTGGGAGGCTTTTATCGTCCGCCGGGGCCACCGCCGCCGCCCGGGGTCTGTCCGCCACCGCCTTGCGAAGAACCGCTGGTGAGATGGGACGAAGAGGCAGCTGAGAAAGTGCCGCTATAGAGGGTGACCGTCGACGTATAGGCGCTGATCTTATAGAAGTAGCCCGTTTCAAAGAGGGTGCTCGAGGTCGTCACCGCGCTCGCTTCGTAGATCGCGACGGCGCCGCTAGTGAAATCCGATAAGCTGCAGACCATCGTCGAATTGGTGGCGCGCATCGCTTTGACCGCCCATTCATTCGAGCCTTGGACGATCACGTAGTAATTGCCTTGGCTAAAGGCGGTATGCGAAGAGAGAACGACCGAATTCTGAGTGCCGGCAAGCGCTTCGGTCATGCCGGTCACGCCATAGGCAATCACATTGCCGCCCGTGACGGTGATCGAATAGCCATCGCCCGAATCCAAGGGGCCATTGCCGCCGCTCGAGGGTGCCGCGACGATCGTGGTACCACCGCTGATGGTGAAGGAACCATTCGAATCCAAGCCATCGCCGCCGGCATAGACATAGTTATTGCCGCCGCTGATTGCAATCGAGCATGCACTCGACGTCTGCTCGTTCGAGCCGCCGGCGCTCCAGCCATCATCGCTCGAGGTCACGCTGGTTGTGCCACCGCTCACCGCGATCTTATGGGCCGCGATGCCTTCATAAGAGGAAGTAATGGTGAAATTGCCGCCTTTGATCGTCACTTGCTCCTCACCCTTGATGCCTTGGCAACCATCGGAGGTGCCCGTCGTCAAGGTATAGGTGCCACCGGTCGTGGTGACGGAGCCCGTGGAAGTGTGGAGGCAATCATCCGTCGGAGTCTTCACGGTGAAGGAACCGCCATCGACGAAGAGATTGAGCTCGGCTTTGACGCCTTTGCCCGCGCTTGAAGCGATCGTGCCGTTGCCGCCTTCCAAATAGACATAGGCTTCGGAAGAGAGGGCGTTGCCTTTCGAAGAGATCTGATAGGCGGCATCTTTGATTTCGATGCCGGCGATATCATCGTCGGTACTGTTATTGTCATAGATCGGAGTCGTCACTTCGTTGTCCTCGTCGACCCGGACGCAGGTGCCATCTGCCTCCGTGGAGGTCAAGGTGAAGGAACCGAGGTCCTCCGCTCCGCCAAGGATGACGGAATCGTGGGCCTTGATCGCGTGGCCATAAGCGGTGACGGAAAGGGTGGCTTTCGCCGCTTCGACTTTCGAATCGCTCGCTATGCCATTGTTATAGGTGGAGGTCACGTTGAGCGAACCCGCGCCCTTGATCTGAAGTTTCTTATTTGAGAAGATCGCCGAGGAATCATCGCCCATCGCCAGGGTGGACTTTCTCGAATCGATGATCACGCTCGAGGAATCCTTGAGGGCTTTGACGTCGAGGTGGGCCGAAGCGATCGAATAGATCGGGCCCGGATAGATCGTGGTCGTACCGGTCGAGGAGGCCACATTATAGGTATGAGTGCCTTTATTGGTAATCGAGACGCCATTGAGCACGAGCTCGACCGTATCTTCGGCGGTCGTTTCCTCGGCCGCGATGAGAATCGAGCCATCGCTCAACGAGCCGCTCAGGACATAGGTGCCGACCGCATTGATCACAATCTGGTTATTGGCATTGTCGATCGTGACGTTACTCGAAGTGCAACTCGAGGCACCATCGGCTAAAACGATGGCGACTTCGCCTTCTTCGGGCGTATAGCTCGTCGGAGAAGCGCTCGAGGAAGCGGTCGTATAGGACGTTGTGGTGTTTGAAGTCGTATCGGCGCTTCCCTCTCCAGCCCCGGAATCGGTGGTTGAAGTCGTCGTGCTCGTGGTCGTGGTTTTGCCCAGGGTGCAGCCGCCTAAGATCAAGGCCGCCGCGGCGAAGGGGATCATCCACGCGAATTTCTTGTTCATTTTCATAAAAGGCTCCCTTTCTTTTTATAAGGTTTCGCTGACAATCGCGGTCCCGTTGACCGTGAAGGTCGCATCGGAAGCGACACTGACGACTAACGCGCCCGTATTCTTGGTGATGATCGGCGAGGAATCGATGATCCCCGTCGCGATAATCGAACCATTCACGGTGATCGCCGTATTGGCTCGCGCCACATTCTGGGCGGTGTTGATCACGATCTTCGCCCCTTGATCGACGATGATCTCGCCAACCCAGGGATCATCGACCGTCCCCGAGCCATCGGAGAAGTCGAGTGCCTGTTCCTGGACCCCGCAAATGAAGAGGGTGCCAGAGAATTCAGTCGGCGTCGTCTCGCTGTCGTTCGTGTAGAAATTCTTGCCATGGAGCCCATCCGCGGAAGCTTGGATATTCACGTCGCCGGTGCCATAGAAGAGGATGTCATCCGCTTTGGCGCCATGTCCGGTCTTCGAGACGACATTGAGGGTGCCGCTCCCGCCGAAACGGAGATTGTTTTCGCTATGAATCGCCCCGGCTACCGCCGAGACGTAATTGATCGTGCCGGCGGCCGTTTCGATCGCGAGGTATTTATCGCTATTGGTGTCATCGATCACGTAATCGGTTTGGGAATCGCTTTCGAGGTAGACGCCATTGAGGATCAAGACCAAGCCTTTATAGGAGGTGAGATTGTCGGGGTTCGCCACCACAATCCGGCCTTTGAGATAACCTGAAGCGGTATAGGTCGCTTTCTTCGCGGAGACCGCGAGGGTATACGTCGAGGTCGCGCTATCGTAAACCGGAGTGGCCCCATTCGTCGTGGCTTCAATCTGGAAAGCCCCATAAGACGAGCGGATGTCGGCGCTTGAAGCCGTTTCCGAAGAAGAAACGACGCTCGTGGTCGCTTCGGAAGAGGCATTCGTCGCGGTCGAAGAAGTGACGGAAGCCGTCGGGGATGCGCAAGCTCCGAGCAGAAGGGAGCAGGCGAGCAAGCTGATTTTTAAGGGAGTGCGTTTCATAGGTGATTGCCTCTACATCTAATAAAGGATGAAAGGGGCCCATTTTGTTGGTTCAAAAGAAAAACCCGGGCGGTTAAGCTCGGGTTAAGGATCAAAGGAAACTCAGTCCGCCAAGGTGCCCATCGGGTCCCAGGGATGGAGGTGAATCGGATCCGCTTCGGTCGCGGCAAGCTCCTCTTTCGTCAGATACTTCTTGAGGATGACCGCCTGATAAACGAAGGTGTCGAACCAATCTTTGCTCATCACGTAATAGCCCGCCGTTCCGTTATCGCCGCCCCAAGAATTCTCGATCTTCCATTTGACGATCTCCCCTTCCTTCACGTCGGCGCCGGTGATGACCATCGCGTGGTTCATGGCCGAATGCCAATAATCGAGCATCGCTGCCTTGTCGAACTTGATATCGATCCCGAAGGAAGAGACATAATCGAAGGCGTGCGAATCCCAAGCAAAGCCATTCCGATCGCGATAGAAGCCCACATCGCTTCCAAACCAGACCGGCTCGCCATCCTTGAGCTGGGCGAGGATCAATTCCTTGATGCGCTCCATCGGGAGGTTCAAGTGATTGATGCGTTTGCCTTCAACGACGTTGCCGAGATAGTCGATCGTGTAGTTGCGGTTAAACGGCTTATCGGCGGTCGGCGAATTGATGATCGACTGATAATCGTCGATTTTATCGCCCACGTACTTTTTGAAGAACGATAACGGGGTCAGGTCCTTTTCGATGTGATAGCCCTTGTCGTTCGTGTATTCGAAGTCGAAGCTCTTCGGCGGAACGCCAAAGGCATTGAGGAAGAGATCGTAAATCTTCTCCATCGTCTCCTCTTTGATCGCCCGGGCCTTAGCCAGATCGCCTTTTTTAAGTAATGGGGCGACTTCGGCGGCAAAGCCGCGGATCGCCGCGTTCACAAGCCGATCGCCTTCCATCGTGTTATTGCTCTGATAGGTCTCCGGGAACGCCTCTTGGGGAAGTAAGCCATACTTCTTCACCAAAGCGACGAACATGTCCCACTGACCCCCGTCGCTCACCGGATCGTGGAGGATATAGGCAAGCTCGCGGTCATCGTGATCGCGACCCCCTAACGTCAAAATGGTCTCCAGGGCGAAATTGCTCTTCTCGATCTTGTCATAAAGGGAAATATAGTTCTGGGATAATTCGAATTTGCTTAAGCCGCATTCTTTGGCCACGATCTCGCGGAGGACATTGAGTCCTGCGAAGATCCAGCAACGGCCCGACGCCTTCTGATTGGCGACCGGCAGGGTCTTGAGTTCCACCGAGAACTCGTTGGAAACGCCCTGAAGCGAAGACGAATCGTAAATCACGCTCGAGAGGGGATTCCTCGAAAGGGCATGCCGCACCACCGGATTCTTCGGATCGGATGCATAGTCTTTAAGAATCGCCGCGCTCCGAGCTTCGTCCAGCGCGCCTTTGACTTTTGCCATAAACTCACTTTTCTCCTTTATTCAAGGTCACAAAATTCCTTTTTATTGTAGCCACTCCCTGCGAATAGACAACAAAAACACCCCGAAAAAGCCCCGAAAGAAAAGGAATTAAAGCGCGGAGGCAATCACGCTGCTCTTGCTGCTCATGTAGGAAGAAACCGAGGAGAGCTCCGAAAGGGTGGCACCCGCCAAAGACTTTGCGAAAGTGGAATACGTCGAGGACGAAAGGAAGCCATCGGCGACCACCTTCTTCACCATGCCCGCATAGGTGGAACGATAGGAAGAAAGGCTATACGTCAACGTGGAATTTGAGAGGATCGTGCACCAATAAAGCGGATTGGTATTCGAGGAATCATGGGTGGTCGACGTGTGATAGGGCGCCAAAGAAGCCTGATTCGAGTTCATGACGCTCGCGCCCAAGCTCCAATCCCAATCGTAGGGAAGATAGACCGCCTTCCCATCCGAGGGACGGAAATAAACGAAGTAGTTATTGTAGTTATTCCGTTGGTCATCGAAGTTCCCGAGGGTATAGGAAATCCCCTCGAACTTGAGGAACTCCTGGACATCGAGCACGCTTTCGAGGCTGGTTTGCGGGGATTTTCCGGTTTTGACATTGTTGACGGTCAAAATGAGATTCGTCATTTTGGAGAAGTCGCTGCTCTCGCCATCGTCATTGGTTTTGAGCTGATAGTTCGGATGGTAGAGGTTATAGCAATCCTCGACCCCGATCTTGCCTTTGGCAATCCGACTGCCCGAATAAAGACCGTTGGACGCCGCCGATGTCACGGCCCCGGAAAGAGTGAGGTCCGCCTTGATATAGGAGTTATTGGATTTATAGGTCGAGCACTTATAGAGATCCCCGCCTTGATCCGCGCTCGAAAAATGATGCTTGATGAAGACGTCATCCATCGCTTCCACCGCCTCATAGGACGACGACTTCGAGGATTTATCGTCCTTGAACGTCAAGGAAGCCCATTTCGCTTTCGGGGCCGCGATTCCCTCTTCATTAAAGACGTGGTAGCAATAGAGCTCTTGGGAATAGGTCACGGGTTTCGAGCCGTTATCGTTGCGGGGCAGATACTTGAGGTCAAGTTTCTCCATCTCGGCGAAAAGGCGATTCTTCCGCTCTTTTCGGGCCGCGGAGTCGCTCCAAACATGCTTGAAGGCGCTCAAGCCGCTGAGGGAATAAAGATCATCATCGAAGGTCGCCTTGAAGGAGACCTTGAAATGGCAGAGATCGCTGATCGTCCCATCCTTCGAGGCAATCATCGCCCGCGAGGTATTGCCTTTCATCCGGACCCCGACATCCTCATAGGTGTAGGTTTTGCCTTTCACCGTCGCGCTAAAGGTCGCCGGGAAATAAGCGTCCGCGTATTTCTCATCGTAGTTATAGCCATAGTCGCTCAGGGCATAAAGACTCGCATTCGTGAAACTCAAAGAGATCGTGGTTGCGCTACTCGCATCCCAAAAATCCTCATACGTTGGGGAGGTTCCATCGCTCGATGAGGTACCCGCCCCACCAAAAGAGGTGAGGCCAGAAGAGGTCGTCGTCCCACCCTCTGCCGTGGCTTTCGCTGAGCAGGCAGAAAGAAGAAAGACGCTGAAACAAAAGAGGGGTAAAATCCGTTTTTTCATAAAAGAGGCAGAATCCTCTGCCCACTTAAGTAACCCGGAAAAAACCCTTTTTGTTGGTTAAAGCGACGAAGAAATCGTTTTGAGCTTCGCGCTCATATAGCTTTGGGCCACGGCCAGATCGGAAGTGCCCAAGCTCATCGGCGCGTAGGAAATAAGACTCGAGTAGCGTTCTGGGGTGAGATAACCCTGAGCCACATAAGAACGAATCGCCTCTTTATAGGTCGCGAGATAGGAAGACTGGCTATATGCCAAAGAGGAATTCTGGAAAAAAGTCACCCAATAGATATTGGTGGTGATGTCGCCATTCAGCCCTGTCGTTTGAAGCGGCGTGAAGGTCGAGAGATCGAGGTTTTTGCTCGAATCCTTGGCTCCGACTGCCCAGTCCCAATCGTAAGGAAGATAGATCGCTTTGCCATCGGACGGCCGGAAATAAAGGAAGTAATTGTTCGCGTTATTCCGTTGGTCATCGAAGTTCCCAAAGAGATAGGAAAGAGCCTCAAACTTGAGGAACTCTTGCACGTCCAAAAGCGATTCAAGGGTGTTCTGCGACGATTTTTGATAACGGACATTCCAAATCCCGTTGATGTAGTTTGCCATCTTCGAGAAGTCGCTCGCCTCGCCATCGTCGTTGGTCTTCAATTGATAATTCGGGTGATAGCCCGCGTAATTATCCTCGACCCCGATCCGGCCCTTCGAAATCCGGGAACCCACCGTGAGTCCGGAAGAATCCGTGGTTTTGGAGACCGCCCCATCGCGGGCGAGATTGGCCCCCGACCAGCTCCCGTTCGCATCGGTGCCCCAGACGCACTTATAAAGGTCGCCCTGGGCCTCCGCTTTCGAAAAATGGCGTTTGAGGAAAACCTTATCGACGTCCTCGATGATTTCATAGGTGAAATCCTTTGAGGTGGCATCGCTCGAAAGCGTGAGCGAAGCCCATTTGGCATGGGGCGCTAAGAAACCCGCCGAACGGAAGGCGTCATAGCAATAAATCTCTTGGGAAAGGGTCTGTCCTTCGTTCCGGGGCAGATACTTGAGATCGAATTTTTCCATGCCATACAGATTCCGTTTCTTGCGAGCGGAAAGTCCGGCAGCATCGGTGCTCCAATCATGCTTATAAGCTTTGAACTGCGTGAGGTCGTACATCGCATCGTCAAAGGTTGCCTTGAGCGAGATTTTAAAGTGGCAGGATTGGCTGATGTTGCCCGAAGCATCCGCGATCTCCCGTCGCGAGGTATTGCCCTTCATTCGAGCCCCGGCTTCGGAAAAGATGGTTTCGTGGCCGTTTTCCTTCACCGTCAAGGTGCAGGGAAAATAGACATCGCCCCATTTTTGATTATCATTCGCCCCGTAATAAGAAAGATCATGAAGCGAAGCGTTTGAAAATTTAAGTGACACGCTGACGGACGAGGAATAATCCCAAAAAGCCGTGAACTCCGCGCTATCGGGCAGCGCCACTTCATTCGAAACGGAAGAAGAGACTGCAGGTAGGGAACTCGAAGTCCCGACTGATGAGGTACTCGAAGAAACACTCGAAGAGGCGCTAACGGATGAAGATACCCCCGCTGCACTCTCGGAAGCGCTGGAAGAAAATGACGCGCTCGACGAACTTGTCGGCGAAGACGAACTATTGATCCTTTCGGAGCAGGCGGTGAGGCTGGCTAAGGCGATAAGAACGATCCAATGCTTTTTCATCGGAGCGATTATGCCACAGCCGCCCTTTGTTGAGTAGCGAAAAGAGCGCTTCTTAAAGGCACGAATATAGTCAAAAGAGGTTGAAGCGCTTAGAAT
>DAIQMS010000023.1:0-20958 GCA_036788815.1 Bacillota bacterium | reverse complement strand
GCCTCGCTGACGGACGTCCCGGTAGGACGTTCACCAGGAATTTCGCCATGGTTCTGAGGGGCAGTTTCCTTTGGTCGATCAGGCCTCCGCTCGCGGGGGCGGAGGTCCTTCCGCACCGCTTGCAGCGATATCTCGGGAGGCCGCTTTTGGCCTTGCCCCGCCGGATGGCTTGGCCCGATTCCCCGCATATGGGGCAGGCGGGTTCTGGCCTCGCCTCGGCGATGAGGCCGGCGTCTTGGCTCGGGCTCTCGCGGAGCCTCGCGCACTCGGCGTCGTTCTCGCCCTTTATCAGGGCCTCTTCCTTGTTCTCCGGCGTCTCGAAAACGCCGCACCTTCTGGCGAGGGAGGACCTCCGGTCTGGCATGCGTTGCTCCTCCGGATTCCGGGTGGCCGCCGCCGAGGCTCAGTCGCCAGACCGGACCCAAGAGGCGCCGGCCACGTGAAATCTATCTTGGACTTGCATCCGATCTGGCAAGGCCATCATGCGCCAAAGCCGAAATGCGCTCAGGAATCACCAACACCGTGCACGAGAGTCATTTTATGAAAAACAAAAAACTGTTGACCTCCCTCTTGGCCATGGGCGCGATCGCGACCCTCGCCGCCTGCAACAACACCCAGGCTTCTTCGACTCCTTCTTCGACTCCGGCTGCCTCTTCGACCGCGACGAGCAAACCCGCGGATTATGGCACGATCAATATCGGCTTACAGAGCAATTTCGGCGCTTCGGCCGGCTTCGTCGGCATCTCTGAAGGCTATTTCAAAGAGCAGGGTTTGACCCCGGCCAGCCAGATTCTCGGCGGCCCGGCCATCATCACCGGCCTTCAGACTGGCACCTTGGATGTCGGCTTCCTTGGCAACGGCGTTGCCTGGAACTACTTCCTTAAGGAGAACGCTCCGATTAAGCTCATGACGATCGATAACCTCACCAACGATGACCGGATGATCGTGAGCACTTCGGGCAAGGGCAGCACCCTCTCCGAAAAGTCGACCAACGAGGAACTTTACACCGCCCTCAAAGGCGCCAAAGTCGCCTTGGCTTACGATAAGACCCCGGGTACGTTCTTTCAAAGTTTGATCGGCGTTTTGAATACCGATAAAGCGACCGACCAGCAGATTTGGTACAAGGTCCCTGGCACGACCGATGTCTATCCGACGACGGCCAGCCAAGTCGCTGGATTCGAAATCACGCTCCAGAGCATGGACAATGGCTCGGTCACCGCTGCGATGACCGGCAGCACCGCTCCGGACTTCTGCGTCACGTTCTCCCCGGTCTCGACCGCTCTCACCACCTTGGGTCTTAAGGTCGTTGCGACGACCTTGGGCCGCTTAGGCGATACCAAGCTCACTCCGTCGACCTGGGCTGTCAGCACGACCTATCTCGCTGCTCATGGTGATGCCGTCAAGGCCTTCCTCCGTGGCTTAATGAAGTCCTTCGATCTCCGCCATGATAATCCGAGCAAGGCTTCGAGCATCACAGCCGATGCCAACAAGTTCGATGGCACCTATGACACCTCGATCGCTTACTGGCCGTCTTCTTCCGACATCAGCGGCTACTTTGCCACCGATACGGGAAAAGGCATGCAGTATGTGAACCAATCCGTGATTCGCAGCTCAGCAAGAGCCAGCTCGCCGCTGGCGCGCTTGAGAGCAAAGACGTCATGATCACCCGTTCTTGGATCGTTGATGCCTGCGCCGCGATCAAAGCCTAACCGTTTGCTTATAGAGAAAGGATGCTGGACTTTCCACCGGCATCCTTTTCTTATATATAAGGAAAAGAAGAAGCTGGAACTCGTTATAGACAAATAAACTCCGCAAAAAGCCTTTGGATGGGACAAAACCCGAGCCGATTCTTTCCTGAAAGCCATTATCCCAAAGAAGACGGCAAAAGGTATAATGAACGTACCAATCTTTATGGAACAATCCTCGCTCTTCGAAAAAGAAACCTCCAAGCCTCTCGCTGAGCGGCTTCGCCCCCGGACTCTTGAGGAGTTCGTCGGCCAGAAACAGCTTTTGGGCGAAGGCAAGGTTTTAAGGCATCTGATCGAAACGGACCAAATTTCTTCGATGATTTTCTGGGGGCCTCCGGGCGTGGGCAAAACCACCTTAGCGGAGATCATTGCGAACAAGACCAAAGCCGAGTTCATCAACTTTTCGGCCGTCACGAGTGGCATCAACGAGATCAAAGCGGTGATGGCCAAGGCCGAAGAAGCACGCAAGATGGGCGGAAGGACCATTCTTTTCGTCGATGAAATCCATCGGTTCAACAAAGCCCAGCAAGACGCCTTCCTTCCTTATGTCGAGAAGGGGAGCATCGTCTTGATCGGCGCGACCACGGAGAATCCTTCTTTCGAGGTCAATGGCGCGTTATTGTCCCGCTGCAAAGTCTTCGTTCTTCAGATGCTGAGCACCGAGGATTTGGTCACCCTTTTAAAACGGGCGATCAAGGATCCGAGGGGCTTTGGCGATTTGGATGTCAAGATCTCCGAGGATATGCTGGCGGCGGTGGCGAACTTCGCCAATGGCGATGCCCGGAACGCCTTATCGACTTTGGAGATGCTGGTTCTTAATGGCGAGAGGGATGGGAAGAAAGTGGTCATCACCAAGGAATCCTTGGAGCAATGCACCTCCCATAAATCGCTTCTTTATGACAAAAAAGGCGAGGAACACTATAACCTGATCTCCGCCCTTCATAAATCAATGCGCAATAGCGATCCGGATGCCGCCGTTTATTGGCTCGCCCGGATGCTTGAAGCGGGGGAGGATCCCCTTTACGTCGCTCGGCGGGTGACCCGCTTCGCGGCCGAAGACGTGGGGTTGGCCGATCCCCACGCGCTTGAGATTGCGGTGGCGGCCTTCCAAGCCTGTCAATACATCGGCATGCCTGAGTGCACTGTCCATCTTTCCGAGGCCGTGATCTATCTTTCGCTCGCGCCGAAATCGAATGCCTGCGATGTCGCTTATGCCAAAGCCAAAGAAGATGCGCTTAAGCAACTGGATGAGCCTGTTCCGCTGGTGATCCGGAACGCTCCGACCAAACTCATGGAGCAACTGGATTATGGCAAAGGCTATCAATATGCCCATGATGCGCCGAATAAACTGACCAATATGAAATGCCTTCCGCCTTCGCTCGAAGGCAAGGAATACTACATTCCAACTGAAGAGGGCGTCGAAGGGAAATTCAAAGCCCGACTCGCCCAGATCAAAGACTGGAAAAAGAAGAATAGTTGATCCGGAGTCATCTTGATTGCCTTTAGGCTTTTTTGTCGTACAATGTGCCTATACTCCTAGGGGGTATTCATCATGAAGAAAAAATTCGATGTTTCGGGCATGAGCTGCGCTTCGTGCCAAGCCCATGTCACCAAAGCCGTTTCCTCTCTTCCGGGCGTCAAAAGCGCCGCGGTATCGCTTTTAGCCAAGAACATGGTGGTGGACTACGATGAGAAACTCGTGGATGAATCCGCCATTATCAAAGCCGTTGAGAGCGCTGGTTATGGCGCCTGCCCTTTCGTGAATCAATCGCTCAAGGAGATTCAAAAGAAGCGGCAATTAGAACTTGCCAAAAAGCGGAAGTCCCTTTGGCTTTCGGGCATCTTCCTCGTTCTGCTTATGGTGGTTTCAATGGGCGGGATGATCGCCAAAAACCAAGGCTGGCCCAATGAAAGCAATTCAAACTATTCGCTCATCACTTTTTTGGAAGTGACGCTTGAGCTTCTTTTCGCCAGCCCGATTCTTTGGATCAACCGCCACTATTTCGTGAGCGGTTATAAAGCGCTTGCGAAGCGCTCAGCCAACATGGATTCGCTCGTTGCCCTTGGAAGCACGGTTTCCTTTCTCTATGGTTTATATGCCTATGTCATGATCATCATCGGTTGGGCGAAGATGGATCACATGATGGTGATGGATTACGCGATGAATATCTATTTCGAATCAGCGGGAACCATTCTCTTCTTTGTTTCGCTAGGCAAGTATTTTGAGAGTTTGGCGACCTCAAAGACGACCTCTTCGATCAGCGAATTGATGTCGTTGACGCCGGATACCGCCCTCCTTGTCAAAGAAGATGGGGTGATCGAAGTGGCGACCGATAGCCTTGAAGTCGGGGATGTGGTCCAAGTGAAACCCGGCTTCTCGGTGCCAACGGATGGCGAGATCGTCTCGGGCTATGGCAATCTGGATGAATCCCTTTTGACGGGGGAGTCGCTCCCGGTTTATAAAAAAGAAGGGGATAAAGTCATTGGCGGCAGCGTCAACAAGACCGGCTCTTTCACGTTCAAAGTGACTTCTGTCGGCAAAGACACGACGATGAGCCGAATCGTGAAACTCGTTGAGGAAGCGAGCGAGTCAAAAGCGCCTTTGGCTCGGCTCGCTGATCGGATTTCCCTTGTCTTCGTCCCGGTGGTTATTGGCTTATCGCTTTTGACGTTTGTGATTTGGATGCTCATCACGGGTCTTCAAGGCCAACTGAATGTTTCCTTATCCTTCCAACTTGCCATTTCGGTCCTTGTGATTTCTTGCCCCTGCGCGCTGGGCCTTGCGACCCCGGTTGCGATCATGGTCGGAACGGGCAAAGGCGCGGAGAATGGCATCTTGATCAAATCGGCCGAAGCCTTTGAATCCTTGGCAAAAGTGGATGAGGTTCTTTTTGATAAAACCGGCACCCTCACCGAAGGCGAAATGCGCTTCCGCTCCTTGATCGTTTACGAAGGGAAAGAAGAGGAAATCCTCGCAAAAGCCGCCTCGATTGAACGACTGAGCGAACATCCTTTGTCCGAAGCGATCGTGGAAGAAGCCAAGAAACGGGGCCTTGCCCTTTCGGAGGTCAAGGACTTCGTCTATGAGCCGGGCCTCGGAATCAAGGGGGAGTCGCTTGCGATTGGGAACGCGGAGCTCATGAAAGAAGTCGGCGTTTCGGCGGAAATCGCGAAAGAGGATTTTGCCAAACTCTCCTCCCGAGGTGAGACGGCGCTTTATATCGAAGAAGATGGCCATCTCCTTGCTTTGATTGGCATCGGGGATAAGGGCCGCGAGACGAGTGCGGCCATGGTGATGGCCCTCAAGAAAATGGGGAAGAAAGTCGCTCTCGTGAGCGGCGATAATCCTTTGACGGCCCAAGGCGTCGCTCGATCCCTTGGGATTGAGGAAGTCTATGGCGGCGTTCTTCCTTCGGGGAAAGCCGAGATCGTCTCCTCACTCCAAAAGAAGGGGTTCAAAGTCGCCTTCGTCGGAGATGGGGTGAATGACGCTCCATCCTTAAGCCAAGCCGATGTTGGGATTGCGATTGGAACAGGCAGCGACATCGCGATCGATTCGGCGGATATCATCTTGGTCCGGAACGATCCTTTGGATGTCGTGAGCGCGATTTCGCTCTCCCACGCAGTCACCAAGAACATCAAAGAGAACCTTCTCTGGGCCTTTGGCTACAACGTGATTCTCATCCCGCTCGCCGCGGGAGTCCTCTATAACGTCATGGTGTCGTGGGGGCATTTCATCTTGACCCCGACGATCGCGGCGATTGCCATGTCGCTCAGCTCGGTGACGGTCGTGCTCAATGCCTTGCGCTTACGGCGTTTTAAAAAGGAAACGGCGAAAAAGGAGGTTCAATAATGAAAGCGGATCATACGAAGGTGAAGCGCCAGTTGGCGATTGCCAAAGGCCAGATTGACGGGATAACGAAGATGATCGACCACGATGCGTATTGCATCGATGTCTCGAATCAGCTTTTGGCGACGATCGCCTTATTGAAGCGGGTGAATAACGAAGTGATTTCGGCCCATTTGCGCGGTTGCGTCGAAAACGCGAAGGATCAAGCGGATCTCGATCAAAAGATCAAAGAGATTAACGCGATTCTCGAACGGATGAGCAAGGCCTAAGCGCAAAAGAAGAAGGAAAGGCAAGAAATAAGCCATATTATTCTGAAGGGAAAAGGTATAATGGACACACGCGAAAGGAGGGATGACCATGACTTGGCATTTCGAGAGTGAAATCATTGCCATTGCCGTCCTGATCGTCCTTTTATGGAATGCCCGGATCGAACTTGATCTTTCGAAAAAGCGGGATCGGGCATTCGTCATGGCCATGCTTTCGAGCTTGCTCTTCAGCATGGTGGATCTCTCGGATTCCCTCGTGGAGATGTACAGCGGGAACGCACCTCTTATTTTCTTTTTCCGGAGCCTTTATTATCTCACCCTCATTCTTCCGGCGTTGGTCTGGTTCTTCTATTTGCTCACATTGATCTATGCCAAAAAGCCGCAGTATTGCAAACGGGGCTGGTATTTTGGTTGGTTCTCCTATGCGGTTTTTGCAGGTTTTATCCTTGCTAACATTTGGACCCACCATATTTTTTCGATGGATGGGACCACACCGGTCCACGGCTTCCTTTTTCCCGTGAACTACGCTTTCTTTGATATTTATCTCGGCGTCTTTTTCCTGGCTCTTTTCACTCATCTTAAAGCCATCGAGGACAAGCAGAGTGTCATCGCCCTCGCCATGCTCCCGTTGATCCTTCTTATCGGCCTTATTCTGGAAGATCTTTTGTCGGGTTGGCAAATGCTCGGGCCTTCCTATGCGATCGCCCTTCTCATCGCCTATCTTTTCATTCAGAATCGAGCAGCTGAGGAGCTCATTGGCATCCTCTCGAAAGAAGCGGGATCCGATTCGATGACCGGCTTGGCCAATCGGGCGAGTTTTGAGAAAGCGATTCGGGAGGCTCTCGCCTCGAAGAAAACGAAGAGCTGCTATCTTCTTATGATTGATATCGATGGGCTCAAAGGCATCAATGACACGCTGGGCCATCCTTCCGGCGATAAGGCCATCGGCCTCGTGGGCAAAACCCTGGCCGACAAGTTCGTTGATGCGGATATCGTCGCCCGAATCGGCGGCGATGAATTCGCGGTTCTCCTCACCAATCGCACCATCGATGAGGTCAGCAATAAGGTGAATGGGACCATCAGCGTTCTCGAGGGCCTCAAGATCACCGCCAAGACGGGCTGCACCCTGCCTCTCACCTGCAGCATTGGCATCGCCTATCGCCAGCCGGGCCAAGAGGATTTCGATTCGATTTATCACCACGCGGACGTTGCCCTCTATTCGGTGAAACGTTCCGGCAAATCCTCTTATGCCTATTACGATTCCGAGATGGAGAATGTCTACCAAAACCCCGAGTCGCTCAAAAAAGAATGAGGAGTTGGTAGACGAAGAAAAAACGCCTTGCGGCGTTTTTCTTTTACTCTTCCTTTTGATTGGCTTCAGCCGGCTTTTGCGGAGATTTTTCTTTTTCTTGGCCTTTTTTGAGGGTGAAGAGAAAGGCTACAAGCGGCGGGAGGTTCGCCATCAAAGAGACGACGTAAGGCACCGCATTCCAGCTCTTCATGTAATCGAGGAGGAAGAGGGCGGTCGCATCTTCGACGATGAAGTTCCGTTTGATGAGAAGGGCGATCAGGAAATAGATCGTAAGGAAGAGGGTCCCGCTTAAGATGATCAAGCTGATCTTGCGGTTTGCTAGGGCAGAACGCCCTTCCGCTTTCTTGTAGAAGAATTCGTGATAGAAAAGGAGGGCAGACGGGACGAGCATGAGAAGCCAAAGCCCAATCATGCACCACCAGGTTGGAGAACCATAGTTCGCAATCCCGACTTCCATGATGGCCGCGCCGGTGAGATAAAGGGCGATGACGAGATAAAGACCCCGAAAGAAGGAACCGAGAATCTGGCGGACGAGGCCGTGTTCATAAGGATAAAAGATTCGTTCCGGATCGCCTTTGTAGCGGAAGCCCTTATAAGCGATGAAGCCACCCAAAAGGAATAATCCAAAGTCCCAAAGGAAGGCATCGAGCGGGAAGAGGGGCGAAAGGACGCCGGCGATCATACTTGAGTATTCTTTGGTAGCCACTTTGACGAGGATCAAAACCGCGGCGAGTAAGGCAATGCCTGATAAGGCGATGCCATTCACTTTGAGGGTGAGTTTAAGCTTGGCCTCGTTTTTTGGGAAAAGCGAAAGATGGAGGATGAAGAGCGAATAAACCAAAGCGGCGACACTCAGATAGTAGGGGCCCATTCGTGAAAGCTGGCTATCGGTGCTCCCGATCGCGTTTGCCAAGGAAGCGACACAGGTGAAGACGGCCAAAGAAGCGATGACAAATAGGATGGCTTCAAAGACGAGGAGGGAAAGACGCTTGCTGAACTTCATAAGTTGGCCTCCGTGATCGTTTCGGTGTAGGTGGTATAGGCTTCGTCCATCTGAACATAGTAATGGGTGAGATCGAAGGTGCCATCATCATGAAGGATCGAGAGCGATCCGCCGATGATGTCATAATTCCTCATGACGCCTCGGGTATCCGAACCATGAGTGTAATAAAGCTCTTTAGTCGATTTGACCCCATAGCCGATGTAGGCCTTTCCGGCGGCATCGCTATAGGTCGTTCCCCAATCGTTCGAGTGATCGTGCCCACAGAAGAAGCCTTTGATGCCGTTTTCCACGCCGGCATCGAAATAACCGGTGTCTTTGTAGCCGGGCCAGAATTTAACCTTGAGCCCTTTCTCCGCATATTGCTTTTTGACGTCCTCAGGCGCCAAGGAATTCGTGCTGGTCTCCAAAACCTCGCCGATCTTGCCTATTTGATCTTGGAGGTAAGCGTAATACCACTGGAAGAGCGGGATGTGGAAGTAGGTCATTCCCGGGACGACGCGGCCGTTCTTTTGCGTGGAATAAGCCGCTGCCTTTTTGAACCAGTCGATTTGATCATCATGGATCACGTCGTAGTCGTAATAGATCCCGGTCGCGCTCGCGGGATAGGAATTCGAGTCGATCGAGTAGATGTTCCAAGTGGCTTTCTTCGTCGTTTGATCCATCAGGGAAATCACGTAATTCGAACGGCCAAAGAGGTCGTCGTTCACTTCGTTGTAGTGGGAGTATTCCCCACTTGAGAAAAGCTTGCTCAGCCACGAGGGCGAGTATTCGCCTTCGCGGTCATGGTTCCCCCAGGTGATGCCATAAGGGACTTTCCAACTATTGATGATGCCCGCCAAAGTCTCGGCGGTGGAACTCGACGCCCCAAGCAAGAGGTCGCCCGTGATCATGATGAAATCCGGGTTCGCCGCTTTAACAACCTGGGTTAAATAAGCGCCCGCCGTTACGGCGTTCGTATTGACCGACCAATGGAGGTCGGTGAGCTGGAGGAGTCGGAAGTTGCTCTTATAGGCGATCGTTTCATCGAAGTAGTCGGAGATCACCACGCTTTTAGCCGTCCCGCAGGACGACAGGAAAACGAGTGGCAAAAGCAAAAATGCTCGGGAGAGATGTGTTTTCATAACGGCACTATTATAGCGACTGTGCCCGTTTTCTTCTAGGGGGATGCCCAAGGCAAAGAATCGGTTTAATCCGCGTTTTCCGGCAATAGCCAAAGCGGTTCGACTTCGAAGGCGTTCTGAGCGAGACCGATTTCTTTCGGGAAGACGAGTTTATAGGCGTTAAGATACATCCGCTTCGCCTCGTTTTGGCTATAGCGTTTGTCGCCTAAAAGGGTGAGGCCGATCGAATGGATCGCCATCCGAATCTGATTCTTTCGCCCCGTTTCGATTTGAATCTGAAGAGCGGTGCCGATTTGAATGGCGTTTTTGGCGGTGATGTGGGTGATCGCCTCTTTGCCCGTGGCTTCAGCGCTCACGATGACCCCATAGCCTTTTTCTTCAAGGTATTGGTCAACGTCGAAATGCTTGCCACTCGGAACAAGTTCCTTCACGACCGCTTCGTAATATCGGAGGGCGGTTCTTTCTTCGAATGCGGCCTTGAGTTCGGCTTGGACCGCTTCGCTTTTGGCAAAGACGATGAGGCCAGACGTCTCATAATCGAGCCGATGGACGAGAAAGACATTCTCGTTCTGTTTCTTCGCGTACACGCGTAAATAATAAAAGAGGTTATAGATGAAGGTCTTTTTATCGGTGGTCGGAATCGTGAAAACATCGCGCTTCTTATAGGCGACGATGATGTCTTTGTCTTCGTAGACGATGTAGTAAGGGGCTTTCGGGTTCTCCTTCATTTCTTGGATGCGTTCGGCGTTCATCATGATTTTTTATCCTCGGTTCCTTCGGATGGCTTCTCCTCTGGCTGCTCTAGAGGCTGCTCCATGGGCTTTTCTTCAGGCTTATCGATGTCGAGGAGCCCGGGGATCGGATGGCGGTAGTGGTAGAGGGCTTCGAAGAGATAGACCACGGCGATATAAAGGAAGATGGAACCCACCACGTTGCGGTGGAGGGTGGCATCCTTGACGCCGGTGATCAGGACATAAAGATCATAGGAAATCAAAGCGAAAGCGCTCGGAAGGGTGAGGATCTTATCCAAAAGCGAGGCCTTTTTGCGGTGCTTTTTGGAAAGAAGGGTCCAAAGGAAGTCCCCGATGAGAAAGAAGCCGCCGAAGAGGGTGACCCAGATGAAGATCGTTCGCCTCGTGTCGCTCGAGACATAGACTTGGCAGAGCATCAATATCCCAAGGACGAGGAAGAGGATTGCGAAGAGCGCGAGCTCGCCGCTATAGATCAGCTTGGCCTTGGTCAGATCGTCCATTTTCTTTTTTGCTGATTTTTCTTGCATAAGGAATAGTCTAGAAGATGAGAAGGAGTTTAACAACTCCGAGCCTATTCTCTTGTATAATGGAGCACGAAAGAGGACAGGATATGGTTATCTTGACGGTCAAAGATCTCGGTGACATCATGCTTGAGATGGATTACGCATCGGCTCCGAATACGTGCGCGAACTTTGTCGAACTCGTGAAAAAAGGCTTCTACAACGGCCTCATTTTTCACCGGGTCATCAAAGGCTTCATGATTCAGGGCGGCGACCCATTGGGTCGTGGCTCGGGTGGACCGGGCTATTCGATCAAAGGCGAATTCTCCGCCAACGGCTTTACGGCCAACAAGCTTTCGCATAAGCGTGGCGTCATCTCGATGGCCCGCTCTTCCGATCCCGATAGCGCGGGGAGCCAGTTCTTCATCTGCGATAAGGACGATGGCTTCTTGGATGGAAACTACGCCGCCTTCGGCCATGTGGTCAAAGGCATGGATGTGGTGGACAAAATCGCAAGCGTCCATAAAGGCGCCAATGATCGCCCGCTCAGCCCGGTTGTGATCGAAAAGGCTGTCGCGGTGGATGAGCCGGGCAAAGTCGCTGAGAAGATTCTCTGATTCGAAACCCGAAAAAGGGTTACATCTTGGCCCTTCTCTTTTAGAATAGGCAAAACGGAGGTCCTTTATGCCGCAGAAAAACGATGTGATTCTGAGCCTCAATCAAGAAGCCCAGGATTTGGCGAAAAAAGGCGTCGATGTCACCAATGGTGCCATCGGAATGATGTATTTGGACGATGGGCATCTCCCGGTCTCGGAAGAGATCAGGACTCTCCTTTCCCGCCACACGCAGGATCAGGACCTCATTTATCCTTCGGTCGCCGGGACCAAGGATTATCTCGCCGCCGTTCGGAAATGGTTCTTGGGCTCCTCCTTTGAGGAAGAAGCCAAATCCGGCAATTTCCTGAGCCTTGGGACTCCGGGCGGAACCGGTGCCGTTTGCCTTTCTTTCGCCCTCTCCCGCGGTAAGAACAACGCCGTGGTCATTCCCTCGTTGGGCTGGCCGAATTACGTTGGAATCGCCAAAGGCTTTGGCCTTGACATTCAGTTTTATTCGCTTTTCGCCCACGAGGCTTTCGATGTCGAAGGCTTGAAGAAGAACCTCCTCGCTTTATTGACCCGTTACGAGCACCTTTCGCTATTGATCAATGATCCTTGCCAGAATCCGACTGGTTACTCTTTAAGCCCGGAGGAATGGAAGGCTCTTGCTGCGATCTTCCAAGACAAAACGATTCGCGGAAAAGTTGATCTTATCGTTGATGCCGCCTACATCGATTTCGCGCCGGACGAACTTCGGGAAGCAATGATTAGCGCCCTGAAGAGCCTCCCCGAAGAGACCCTTTGCTATCTTTGCTTTTCTTTCTCAAAGACCCTTTCGTTCTATGGCTTGAGAATCGGGGCTTTATCGCTTTACTCCAAGAACAAAGAACTTTTGGCGAAAGCCGATGACGCTGCCTTAATGGAAGCGCGGGCCCTTTGGAGCGTTCCGAACCACATGGCGATGAATGCGATTAGCGAGCTTTTGAATAATCTGGCGGAGAACATTCGGCTTCGGAATGAAGTGCAGCATAACCGCGAAATCGTCGCGGAGCGCGCTTCGACTTTCCTTTCGGAAGCCAGAGAGGCGGGCTTAAAACCCTATCCGTATGTCTCGGGCTTCTTCATCACGCTCTACGCCCCGAATGCCTACGACACCTGCCTTAAGCTGAAGGACAAACATATTTTCTTGGCTCCGATCAAAGAGGACGCGATCCGAATCGCCCTTTGCTCGCTCCCGAGCGGCAAGATCCCCGGCTTAGCCGCCGCCATCAAGGAGGCCTCCCATGACTGATTTCTATTTTGCCAATCAGGTCTTCGTCACCTCGGTCAAAGGCTTTGACCCTTATCTTTCGCTTCCGAGCGGCACGAGCAACGTTCAGAAAGATGACGACGTCATTGCCTCGGAGGCTTTCCGCAAAGTCTTCGGGGCTTTTTATCAAGACCTCGATACCGAGGATTCCGAACTTCACGATTTCTTTTTGACCTTAGCGGATCCTTCGAAGGATCTTGTCTCGTTGACGCTTCTCCTCTTGCACGATATTCGAAGCGTGGTGGCGGAGAAGGAACCGCGTTTTGCCTCCGTCCTTTCGGACAAAGGCATCCATTACTACAAATTGGTGAATTCCTTCTTCCATTATTGGATGCGACTAGCCCGCTTCGCTTATCTCGATGACGAGGGCAAAGAAGCTCTCAATTCTTTGAAGCCGAGGATGCTTTTCCTCCGGAAATCCGTTTTCCATATCTATAACGCCCTCAAGAGCCACATCTTGGAGAAAGCGATCACCCTCGAGACCGATTTCTCGGCCGGCTTCTTGGCTGGCTTTACGACCCGGAAGATGACGATTCCTTATCCTGAGGCCTATAAAGCCCTCAATGCGATTCCTTTCATTTCGGCAGCTGACCTCAACCTGCCCTATAGCGCTTTGACGAAGCGCAATAAGCGGATTGGCGTCTATAAGGCATCCGAAACGAATCCGCTTGAAGGGGTGGATTTTGGCGAGAACGAATGGCTTTGCCTGCCGCTCAAATGCGGGACCTCGCTCGTTTATTTCTATTTCTCCTATAAATACGCGAATACCGTCTTAGGCACCCTCAATCTCTTTGAGAAAGCCGAAATTTCCGAATGCACGAGGAAGCCCGATCTTTTGGTGGTCTTCGGCGGGAATAAAGGCTCGACGACCGGCACCTATTACACCGATGAGAAGAACGGGATGATGGTCGGCTATGTGAGCGATACCGATGAAGCCGATTATTTCGGTTACGTGAAGAAACTGATTCTGACGCTTCATAACCTCAAGATGATCAAAGAAGGCGCTCTTCCGATCCATGGCTCGATGGTCAAGATCACGATGAAGGGCGGCAAGCAGGTCCATCTCGTCATCATGGGCGATAGCGGAGCGGGCAAGAGCGAATCGATCGAAGCCTTCCGTCTTTTGGCAAAAGAATACCTGGAGAGCATCACCGTCATTTTCGATGATATGGGCACCCTTTTCTATCAGGATGGCAAAGTCACGGCCGCCGGCACCGAGATCGGCGCCTTCGTCCGGCTCGATGACCTTGACCAAGGCTATGCCTTCTCGCATCTCAACGACGCTTTGATGTACAACATCGCCGAAAGCAATTCGCGGCTCGTTTATCCTTGCACGCCTTATGAAGAAGTCATTCACCATTATCCGGTGGATATGTTCCTTTATGCCGATAACTACGAAGATGTTGAGGATAACCTCCATCTCTTCAAGGATTATCACGATCTCATCAAAGTGGCGGAAGAGGGCAAGCGCAAAGCCAAAGGAACGACGGGAGAAGTCGGTCTCGTCTCGAGCTATTTCGCCAATCCGTTTGGGCCGGTCCAAGAGAAAGAACTCACCCACAAACTTGTGGAGCAGGACTTCAAAGCCTTGGCCGCTCAAGGCTGCAAGTTAGGCGTGATCTACACCAAACTGGCGGTCGCGGGCAAAGAGCAAAAAGGTCCTCAAGAGGCGGCGAAGAGCTTCCTTGAGTGGATGAAAAAGAATTAAAGGAGAGGCCTTTTATGCTGGATTTTGATCAAATTGCCGAAGTGACGATACCCCATATGAAGGGCGGGAAAGGCTATGCCAAAGCCCGGATGATGGATGATGGGCAAGTCAAGATCATGCGTTCGATCTTGGACCCTGGCTGCTCGATTGGCTATCACCAGCATGTCGACTCCTGCGAAGTCTGTTATGTCCTCGAAGGCGAAGCCAGCTGCGTGGTCGATGGCAAAGAGGAAGTGGTCAAAGCGGGCCAGGTTTCCTATTGCCCGAAAGGCTCTTCCCATTCGATGGAGAATAAAACCGAGAAGCCTTTACTGGTGCTTTGTGTCGTTCCGAAACAATAATGTGAAAGAAAAGAAAGCCGAATCCGTGTCACTTTTTGAGACGGAGGGATACTCGTCCCTCCCTTTTCGTGCTATAAAATAGGGCATGAGCATTTTAGCAGCCTTTGTCGTTCCGCATCCGCCTTTGATCATCCCCGAAGTCGGACATGGGGATGAACGGGGGATTGCCTCGACCGTGAGCGCCTATGAGAAAATCGCGCAGGAAGTCGCTCGGCTCAAACCCGAGACGATCATCGTTTCCTCGCCGCATGCCGAAGCCTATGCCGATTATTTCCAGCTTTCCGAAGGCGAAGTGGCCTTAGGGAGCTTTGCCCAATTCCGGGCTCCCCAGGTTTCGTTCCGGACCTTCTACGATAAGGCTTTGGTCAACAAGATCTCGGAACTCGCCCTCCAGGCCCATTTCCCTGCCGGATCGGAAGGCAGCCAGAAGCATGAGCTCGATCACGGGACGATGATTCCGCTTTATTTCATTGACCGTTATTACCCTGACTACAAAGTCGTTCGGCTGGGCTTAAGCGGCCTTCCGCTCATCGAGCACTACCGGATGGGCATGCTGATCAAGAGAGCGGTGGAAGAAACCGGCCGCCGGGTCGTTTACATCGCCTCAGGCGACCTTTCCCATTGTCAAAAAGCGGACGGGCCTTATGGTTTTAAACCCGAAGGGCCGAAATACGACGAATGGATCATGAAGGTTTTCCAAAGCGGCAATTTCGGGAATCTTTTCACCTATAATCCTCAGGCGTTAGAGAAAGCCGAAGAATGCGGGCACCGCAGTTTCTGCATCATGGCTGGCGCCCTTGACCGCGAAAGCGTTGAGTGCCAAGTCTTTTCGCATGAAGCCCCGTATGGGGTGGGTTATGGCGTCGCCGAATTCACGGTGACAGGCGAAGATCCTTCCCGCGCCTTTGGTGACCTCTATTTAGCCAAGCAGGCGATGGATATCCGGATGAAGAGCGCCAAGAGCGATGACTATGCTTCATTAGCCCGAAAGGCGATTGAGCAATATCTGGTTCAGAGTTCGGTGATGAAGCCCAATCCGCTCATCCACGAGAAATTACTACACGAAAAAGCCGGCGTTTTCGTTTCGATCCATGAGAATGGCGAACTCCGGGGGTGCATTGGCACGACGAGCGCGACGAAGAAGAACGTGGCCGAGGAAATTATCGCCAATGCGATCGAAGCGGCCACCCAAGATCCGCGTTTTGCCCCGATTGAAGCCAAAGAGTTGCCTTACCTTGATATCTCCGTCGATGTCCTTTCGCCTTATGAGACGATTGCCTCGGTTGAGGATCTCGATGTCAAAAAATACGGCGTGATCGTTGAAAACGGCGATCGACGCGGCCTTCTGCTCCCTAATCTCGATGGGGTCGATACGGTCGAAGAGCAGCTTTCGATTGCCAAGCGCAAAGCGGGCATCGCCCCCGAAGAGAGGGTGACGATCTACCGTTTCGAAGTGGTTCGCCACGTATGAAGTGCCCAGTTTGTTTCCGGCATTGCGATTTAAAAGACGGTCAAACGGGTTTTTGCAAGGCTCGAATCGGCAAAGAAGGGAAAGTCGTCCCCGCGAATTACGGGCTTTTGACGTCCTTGGCTCTCGACCCGATTGAGAAAAAGCCTCTTAAGGAATTCTATCCGGGATCCTTGATTCTTTCGTGCGGCTCCTATGGCTGCAATCTCCGCTGCCCTTTTTGCCAGAACTTCGAGATTTCGCAATACAATCGGGCTGAGGAAGCCCGTTTCTATTCGCCTGAAGAGCTGGTCGAAGTAGCACTCAATTGTCGGGACGAAGGCAATATCGGTTTGGCTTTCACCTACAACGAGCCAATGGTCGGCTATGAATACGTCCGCGATGCGGCGAAGTTAGCCAAAGAAAAAGGGCTGAAGACCGTCTTGGTCACCAATGGCTGTGCCAGCGTTGAAGCGCTTAAAGAAGTCCTGCCTTTTATCGATGCGATGAACATCGATCTCAAAGGTTTTTCGGAAGAGTATTTCCGCTATGTGGGCGGCGATTTCGAGATGACCAAAGCCTTTATTGCCTTGGCCCAGAAGAACTCGCACGTCGAACTCACGACCCTCGTTGTTCCGCAGCATAACGACGATCCGAAAATGATGGAGCAAGAGGCAAAGTGGATCGCTTCGCTCAATCCGAAGATCCCGCTTCATTTGACCCGTTACTTCCCGCGCTACAAAGAAAAAGAGGCTCCAACGAGCCTCAAGAGCCTTCAAGAATTAGAAGCGGTGGCCAAGCGTTATCTGAGCTCGGTCTATCTAGGTAATATTTAGCGGTAGTAATGCCGTTTATAAGGATTCTTCTTTAATTCTTTGACCATCATGATGTGGGGGTGGCCCTCATCGTAATCGATCGTCCCGTCCAGGATCGAGTAGCCGTTCTTTTCGTAGAAGGCTTTTTTGTCGAGTTGGGCGTGGAGAATCGCTTTATGGCCTCCGAGAGTTTTGATTTTGACTTCGAGGAATTTGAGGACGTAACTCCCGATTTTCTTGCCTCGATATTCTTTTAAGACGGCCACCCGGCCGATCCGATAAGTCTCGGGATCGATCTCGAGGATCCGTCCCGTCGCCATTGGCTGGCCATCATGATAAAGGACTAAGCACCAGCAGGGCCCATCATCCCCGGTGAACTCGTTTTTGTAGCCTTGCTCCTCGACGAAGACCTTCTCTCGGATCATCCGGGCGTCTTCAGGGAGGCCCAAGGAAAACTTCTCTTGAATCATGGCCACAAGTTTACTGCATTTTTCTTTGGAGTGGACGATAATGCTTCCATATGAATCTCCAGCGTTTCAAAAACTTGTGGAAGTACCACTATAAAAAATACTTGGCCCTCTTTTTCACGATCACGGCTTTGATCCTTTTGATTGGGGCCGGCGCCTATGATGTCTATCTGAGCTATGGTCAGAGCGCGGATGGCATGAACTCGGTCGTCTCCGATTTCTTCTCGATTTGGGATTTTGCTCTTTTCGCCGTCGCTTATATGCTGATTCTGATTGGCAACCTCCAGGGCTCAACCTTGGCTTATCAAGGCATGCTGATGTATGTCTTCATGACCCTCTTCTCGGCCGGATCCGCTTTTGTGCAAAATGGCTTTTTGAATATTGGCGTTCTTGCGAGCGGGGATTCCGTGGCCATTGTTCTTTATCTTTTCATTCTTCTTTTCTATGCGGCGATCATTGTCACCGGAGTCATGACCTATATCCGAACCACTCAATATCTCCGCAATACCTACGCGAATTACATTGGTTTGCGGACTTGGTGCCTTCTTTTCGTCATCTTCAACGTGCTTCTTTATGGTTTTGAGCCCGCCTATTTCCTCGTGGTGGGAAGAAGCGTGTCCGTACTCCTTTTGGTCCTTGAGCCGCTGAGCCAGGTCTTCATCTCTTTGGCCATCTTCTTTACCGTCAGCCGTCTTAAAACCGAATATTGATTGTTCCAAAAACCTATTGTGCTAGAATTATCCCCTGTAAAGGGGAGTAGCGGTCAAATCCACCTCCGTCAACCCGTCAGGAGATCAGTCCTGGCCGGAAGGGATGGGCCAAATGCCTCGCGAGACCTTTGCGGCGAAAATGGTTTTTCGCAGTAAAGGAGGTTCCCAAAAACATATATGTTTGAGAACAAAACCATTGCCGATTCTTTAAGCGAACTGAAAACCAGCCAAGAGAGCGGTCTTTCAGCGAACGAAGTCGAGACGAGAAGAAAGAAATATGGCTTGAACAAGCTGGAAGAGAAGAAAGGCGAATCCGCCTTCATGATCTTCTTAGGCGAATTCAAAGACCCGATGACCCTCGTTCTTGCCGGTGCCGCCATCATCTCGATGGTGATCGGCTTGATCGAAGGGGGCACCGACTGGATTGCCGATGTCTGCATCATCTTCGGCGTTTTGATCGTGAACGCGATCATCGGCACGATCCAAGAGACCAAAGCCGAGAAAGCGCTCGAAGCCTTGAAGAAACTCTCTTCGCCGACCGCGACGGTGCGGCGCGAGGGCAAACTCGTCGAAGTCAAAGCCGAAGAGCTCGTCCCGGGCGATATCGTCGTCCTCGAAGAAGGACGGACCGTCCCGGCCGATCTTCGTCTTATCAAAGCCTTCCAGATGAAATCCGATGAATCCTCCCTCACGGGCGAATCGCTTCCGGTGGAGAAGGATCCGGAGATCGTTCTCACGGGTGAAGTGGGCGCGGGCGACCGCGTGAACGAAGCCTATATGTCGACCCCGATCGTCTATGGTCGGGGCGAAGGCGTCGTCATCGCGACGGGCATGAACACCGAAATCGGCCGGATTGCCAAAATGCTTTCGAATAACGAAGATGATTCGACGCCGTTACAGAAGAAATTGGCCCAGCTTTCCAAGTTCTTGGGCTATCTCACCGTCGGCATCGTCGTTTTGATGTTCGGCGTTTCGCTCATCTATGAAGCGGTGAGCAACACGATCGCTTCGCAATGGACCGATGCGCTTCTTAACGCGGTAGGCCTTGCGGTCGCCGCGATTCCGGAAGGACTTCCGGCCGTCGTGACCATCGTGCTTGCCCTTGGCATGCAGAAGATGATCAAAGTCAACACGATCGTCCGTCGGCTCGCCTCGGTCGAGACCTTGGGCGCCGTTTCGGTGATTTGCTCCGATAAGACGGGCACCCTCACCCAGAACAAGATGACGGTGGTGGCCGCTTATCAAGATAACAAGCTTTACGAGAAGAAAGATTTCGCGAAGGACAGCCTTGGCTTACTGGCCGAGGGTATGTGCCTTTGCTCGGACGCTTCGATCGAGAATGGCGTCTATGGCGATCCGACCGAGGTGGCCCTCGTTCAGTTCGCTTCCGATTTCGGCATGCCGAAGTCCCAACTCGAAAAACTCTCGCCCCGCATCAACGAGCTTCCGTTTGATTCGGTTCGCAAGATGATGTCAACTCAGCATAAGAAGGGCGATAAGACCATCGTCTATACCAAAGGCGCGATGGATCAGATTCTCAAGCATTGCGACATGATTCTCAAAGATGGCAAAGTCGAGCCGCTCATGGACCAGGATCTTCAGAATATCCGTAACGCCGCGAGCAAGCTGGCTGAGAAGGCCCTCCGCGTTTTGGCCCTTGCGATGCGGGAAAGTCAAGACCTCAAAGAGGAGCATTTGATCTTCGTTGGCCTCGTCGGCATGGTCGATCCGCCGCGGCCAGCCGCCAAACCGGCTGTTGCGACCTTAAAGGGCGCGGGCATCACGACGATCATGATCACCGGCGACCACAAGGATACGGCCTTCGCGATTGCCAAAGAGCTGGGAATTGCCAGCGATATCAATCAATGCATGTCGGGCGATCAGATCGATGCCTGCACGCCGGAACAGCTGCAGGAGAAGGTGAAGACGGTCCGCGTCTTCGCTCGTGTCTCCCCGGAGAATAAGGTTCAGATCGTCAAGGCGATCAAGGCCAATGGCCATATCGCCGCGATGACCGGCGATGGCGTGAACGACGCTCCGTCCCTTAAAGCGGCCGACATCGGCATCGCGATGGGCATCACTGGCACCGACGTCGCCAAAGGCGCGGCCGACATGGTTCTCACCGACGATAACTTCGCCTCGATTGAAAAAGCGGTCGAGGAAGGACGTGGCATCTATGCCAACATCCGCAAGACGATCCTCTTCCTCATCTCGAGCAACATCGGCGAAGTCGTCTGCATGTTCATCGCCATCGCGTTTGGCATGCCTGCTCCGCTCATCGCGATCCATCTTCTTTGGGTCAACCTCATCACCGATTCGCTTCCGGCCATCGCGCTCGGCGCGGATAAGAAGCCGGACGACATCATGAACGATAAGCCGCGCAATCCGAAAGAATCGCTCTTTGCCCACGATGGCTACGCGATCACCTTCGGCTATGGCGCTCTCATTGGTTTAGCCACTTTGGCCGCCTTCTTGATTAAGCCGCTTATGGCGCTTTCGGGCCAAGGCTTAGCCTTCTCACTCGATAATCTCCGCACGATTCTGAGCGATGATGCCATTCGCGAAGAGGCCCAGTCGATGGCCTTCTGCGTTCTCTCCTTCAGCGAGCTCTTCCACATGCTGGGCATGACGGATACCCGCCACTCGGTCATTCGGGTCTTCAAAGACGCGAACCCGATGCTCTGGCTCTCATTCTTCCTTGGCTTGGGACTTCAGTTCTTCGTCATCGAGACTCCGGGGGTCAACAGTTTCTTCAAGGTCTATACGCTCAGCGATGATCCGATTGATTATCTCTGGGTCTTCTTATTGGCAATGACGCCGTTATTGGTCCACGAGATTTCCGTTTTCTTCCAGTGGATTATCAAAAAGGCGAAGGTCTAATCATTCGTTACTTGTTTCGATAATTCAGTTGGTCTATATTAATTGGGCTGCCGCCTTAGCTCAATTGGCAGAGCAACTGAATCGTAATCAGTAGGTTGGCGGTTCGATTCCGTTAGGCGGCACCAACAAAAAA
>DAIQMS010000022.1:0-23834 GCA_036788815.1 Bacillota bacterium | reverse complement strand
GCCGAAGTGATGTCCGGCGCCGAAGTCAACGTTACTATTTTTGATTGGGCCGTCGCATTGGCTGAAGTCGAGACACTGCAGGTCGCTGTCTTACTGACGTCCGTTCCGTATCGATAGGCCAAGACCTTGATCTGAGTAATCTTCACCGCCGAAAAATTGAAGGTTAAAGTCCCACCAGTTCCACCCTTCCCCATTCGAATGGAATCGCCTAATGAATCTGCCACATTAGTCGAAGGACAATAGCAAGAAGCCGCGGTTAACGAGGAAACCGTAAAGTTGGTTGTTGTAAAGGAGGAGGTCGAAGGACCCGCCGTTGAAGAATATTCGGCTGTTCCAAAGGTAATATCCGCACAGGTTTTAGCTTCGGTTCCTTCGGCATTAAGGCTCCGCAACGGGGTCGACGCGAAGAAAGGAACGCCTAAGGTGCAGACGATAGCCAGCAAGGAACCCAAAAGGGTTCGTCGGGTCTTTTTCACGCCGTCATTATATCAAGAAAAGGAAGCCAAAACACTTAAGATAAAGAGCGGTTCTTTTGGATCATAGGCGACATCAAGCCCAAGCTGAAGGCATTGTCCGATTGGCTTTGAACCAATCCGTTTCTTTGAGTTTGAGCGAATTATGGCTGCATGAAAGACTCTCATTTGAGGCCGCATCATAAGAGACGACAATATTGCCATTCATTGGCTCAACGTAGGAACTGTCGGTGAAAGAGCCGAGGTCCGTCACATAAACGCGATCGGTATAGGGAGCAATCCGATTGATTGATTCCTGAGCGGGGAAGGTATGCGAATTCAATGAGGCGTATTCAGTGTTTCCGGCGCAGCAGCAAATGCAAACCATTTTCGGTTTGATGACGGAAAGAAGGGCATCCGTGTTGGCGGTGTAAGATCCGTGGTGACCGCCTTTGAAAAGTTCGACTTCAGGAAGCGTGTTGTACTTCGTTAAGGAGTACTCCCCGGCCGCCTCGGAATCGCCCGTGAAAAGGAAATGTTTGTTCCCTTGAGTGAACAGGACACAAACGGAATCGTCGTTTTGGTCCGAGAAATCGAAATCTCCAAGCCCGCTCATATCGGCCTTTACGTGATCATAGAAATAACTATAGAGAAGGGTCATCGAAAGATTTTTGCCAAGGGTAATGGTGTGACTCGCGCTCTTCCACATCTGCCCTGCCGTCTGCCACTTCGTTCCATTGCCAATCGCGTAGTTTCGAGCGGCAAGGTAATTTTTGTAAATCGTGGTAACTGGGGTGGACGTCGAGGTCAGCGAATTATCGACTAAGGTATACTTCCCGGCAACCGCCCCATCGAAATAGGAAAAATCTAAAAGATTGTCAATCGTATAGTGGTAAAAGATGCCATCTTTTCCGCCCGCTTCACTCGTGCTGCTATTGCCAACAAATCCGGCGATATGATCCTGATGGGCGTGGGTAGCAACGACGTATTCGAGTTTTTTGTCGGAGACGTAATCACTCCCCCGGGTCGAATCCTCGAGATATTTCTCGATGACCGCAGCCGATCCCGTTTTGTTTCCGGCATCGATCAAAATATCGTTGTTGCCCGCCTTGATGTAGGTGCAGTCCCCGGTATGGGCATTGTTTTGGCTTACGAAATGGAAACTGATCGGATCGGAATCCCCCGAAATCGAAGTGTAAGTTGAGCTGGGCTCTGGACTCGATGTCAGCGAAGAGGTTGAAGCGGAATCCGTTGACGATTTGCTTCCGGTCGCCGGTTTCATCGCATAGTAAACGAAATACCCGCCTACCGCGACTGCCGCAATGATAAGAATAATCAGGAAAACCCACCACGGGGCCTTCACTTTTCTCCGACCGACCCGAATCTTGATATCCGACGAATTCTTTTTCTTTTTGGCCATAGGCCACTATGGAAACACGTTTCGGAAGAAGGTTCAAGAAAAGAATCCCTTTTTTCTTTCTATGAAAGAAACTCTTTAGGCTTTGATTGACGCGAGGACTTCGCGGATCTTCTTCGGGTCAAGCGGCTTGGTCAAATAGTCGCTCATGCCGGCGGCTTTGCTCTTTTCGAGGGCGGCCTTGAACGCATCGGCGGTCATGGCGATGATTGGGATCTTCTTGGCATCCGCCCGACGGAGCGAACGAATCTTCATCGTCGCTTCGTAGCCGTTCATAAACGGCATCTGAATGTCCATGAGAATGGCTAAATAATCCCCCGGTTTCGAGGCTTTGAACGCATCGACGCCTTCGACGCCGTTCGAGGCAATGTCGACGTCGAGGCCAAAGGAAGTGAGAATCCGCTTCGCAATCGCCTGATTGACCAGATTGTCTTCGCAAAGAAGCACTTTGCCTTGAAGAGGCGGAAGGGCCGAAAGATTCGTTGTCTCTTGCTCAGAGACTGCCCCGCCGCTCACTTCAGGCGCCGAGAAATTCACGCCGATCGCCGTGCCTTTGCCCCGCTCGCTCTTCACGGTGATCGTGCCGCCTAAAAGATCGACCAAGCGTTTGACGATCGTGAGGCCCAACCCCGTGCCGGTATTGGCTTTCGGGCGGTTCGGGTTATCGTATTCCTGGGTGAAAGGCTCAAACATCTTCTTTTGGAATTCCTCGCTCATGCCGATGCCGGTGTCTTTGAATTCGAGGTGGCAAAGAAGGAAGCCTTTTTTGCGCGGGTCTTTCTCCGAGCGAGCGCCGAAAGTGACGGTCCCGCCGATCGGGGTGAATTTGACGGCATTCGAAAGAAGGTTCAGGGTGATTTGGTTGAGCCGGATGTGGTCGATCTTGATCATCGCCACCGCTCCGCTCTTCTCCAAGACGAAATGGAGCCCCTTATTCGAACAGAGCGATTGACCCATTTGGACGATGTTGGTAAGGTAGTCTTTGAATAGATACGGCTCCGGATAAAGTTCGATCTTGCCGCTTTCGATCTTCGAGATATCGAGAACATCGTTGATGAGACTTAACAAGAAAGTATTCGAGGAATCGATATTCTTCAGGTCTTCCCGAAGCTTTTCTTCGTTGTCCAGATCTTGGAGAGCGAAGGCGGTCATGCTCTTGATGATCGAGATCGGGGTCCGGATATCGTGGGAGATGCGCGAAAGGAATTCGCTCTTGCTCTCATTGGCCTCTTCGGCCGACTTGAGCGCATCCTGAAGGAGTCGGAGCTGACGCTGCTCCTCTTCATAGGTGCGGGTGATGTCGCTCCTTAAGATCAAAACATCGCCGTTCTTCTCGTCGAGCCAACTGTAGATGTTCTGCTTGTGGGTTAAAGCGCCATCAGAATGCTGATGCCAGGTGAAAGCATAGTCGCCATGGGCTTTTAGCTCTTCCTCAATCACATCGAGTTCCGTGCCTTTATCGTAAGAAGGCCTTTCTTGAGGAACGATGAAATTGGCCTTGATATAAGTCCGCCACGCCTCGTAAGGCGAAGGGGCGATCGAGCCATAGCGAATGAGGGGGATCTTATTGATGAATTCGATCGTCTTGTCCCGAAGGTGGATGATGCCGATATAGTCGAATTTCTTCGAGGTCAGATGGCTGATGACGTTCTCGGTTTTCTTCCGCTCATCGATCGAGACCGCGTAGGCCAAGCCTTCGACGTCCCCGCTCCGCGGATTGAGGAAAAGGAAGATATAGCCTTGGCACCAATGATCGACGCCATCCTTAAACCGGGAGGGGAATTCGGCGGTGAGTTTGGTCTTTCCGGCCGAGAAATCCTTGAGAAGGGCCTTCGAGGTGAATTCCTCGGCGATCCGTTTGGAAATGGCGGGATCGGGGATGGTATTGGCCAATTGCCCAAAGAAGGTATCGACGGTGCTCTTGCGGCTCAAGGAGCGGATCCATTCATAGGGGCTCTGAGGGTCGAAGCAATAGTTCTGGGTGAGATTGAAACGGAAGCTGCCCAAGGAGAAAGCGTGGACGTCATCGAGGACGTGGAAAGCCGCCTGATATTTCTCCTCATCGCGTTTTTCGGCGCTCACATCGCGGGCGATGCCGATGGCTTTGAGCGGTTTTTTGTCGGCGTCATAAATCACGGTCACGTTGATCCGATCGGTGATGGCAGGATTGCCGTCCCGGCGCTTAAAAGTCACTTCGCACGAGGCTTTCGGCGCGCCTTCATCGATCGCTTTGTTCATCTCTCGAAGGGCGATGGCCGAAGGTTTATCCATGACATTCTCGGCTGCTTTAATCACGTCCTTCGCGTTCAAAGGAATCCCACGGAGGGCGAGGTTCTTCGCGGTCGAAACGTTGTCCGCCAGTTTAACGGCGTGGCTCTCCAAATCGTATTCCCAAGCGGTTAAATGGGTTTCTTCCACCGCCGCTTTGTAGATTTCCTGGCTCCGGGCAACTTCGCCCTCGGCGTGTTTTTCGGAGGTCACATCATTGACGGCAAGGAAAACGAGCTTCTTATCGCCTTGCTCGAGCGAGACCACTTCGCTATGAATCCAGTGTTCTTCATTCGAGGTCGAAAGGAAGCGGAATTCGACGGTAACCGATTCGTTAGTATCCCGAATCCGGCTCAAAGCCTCATGGAGTTTCTGCCGATCACCCGGATTGACCCGGCTCGTCCAAATCGGCGCGGGCGAAACGAAGTCCTCCGCATTCATCCCCATGAGTTCGCTCAAGCGGGGATTGACCGCGTTCGCGATGACTTGTCCATCCCGGATCTCGATCGCGGCGACTCCGACCGGGAGGTTATTGACGATGAGTTCGAGCGATTGTTTGTCGAATTCGACTTGGGCCCGGCCTTTCTTCTCTTCGGTCGTGTCGTGGCAATAGAAAGCCACGGCCTCATGCCCATGCCAGTTCAAGGCTTGGCAAGTGAGGTCGTAATAAAGCCCGGAGATCGGCGAAAAATAGCCGCTTTGGTTGAACGAGCCATTGACCAGCTTACCCAAAGGACACCAAGGACAGGGCTCTTCGAGGCCGTTCATCGCCAGGAAGCAGGACTTCCCCGTGAAATCAGGCTCTTTCCAGGTCCGGAGGGCTTGCTCATTGGCAAAAAGAACCTCATGGCTCTTCGCATCGACCACGTAAATCGCGTTTTGGGCTTTGCTCAAAAGGAAGGTGAATTCTTCCGATTCATCGGAGGTTTGGCCAAAATTCGAATAGAGGATCGGCTTCCCTTCCAATTCGCCAAGGTAACGGGCTTGAGCATGAACCCAAACGAAGTTCTTCCCCTTATGGAAGATTCGATAAGTGATATTGATATCCTGATGAGTCGTCAAACACTCCGCCATGGCTTTCTGGATCCCCGCTCGATCGGCAGGCAGAACCAAAGCCGTTGCGTTGTCTTGGGAAACGCGGTTGTATTCTTCTTCGTCCAATCCCGCGAGGGAAGGCAAAGAAGCCGAACGGAAAAGAATGTGCAAAGCCCCTTGATCCAAACGATAGATGGCGAAGTTTCCGGGGCTCGCTTTCGCGATCGCTTCCAGGAGAGCTAAGCTGATTTCCATAAGGATAGTATAAGCAAATAAGACGTCAATTTCACGCGAGATGAACTTTAGATTCTATCGGACTTATCGCCAATAATTTAAAGAAATGCAACTGTCGATAGATAGCAGTCACTTTTTAATTTTCAGAAAAATGAAACTTTTTTCAAAGATCGACCCGGACGCCCTTCAAAAACGTCTGGTCGATGATGCCTCCGCCGAGCATCCTTCCTTCCCGATAGAAGACGGCAAACTGACCCGGGGTGACCGCCTTATAAGGCGCGTCATACGTCAGGCGAACATTCTCGCCTTCGAAAGCCAGGGTGCAGCCTTGATCGGGCTGCCGGTAACGGAACTTGACGCCCACGTGAAGCGGCTTTTCAGGTTTCGGCCCGATCCAATTGGTGTCGGCGATGAGGCACGAATCGCTATTGAGATGCTCGTCTTCATTGCCATGGGCAACGTAAAGGATGTTCTTCTGAACGTCTTTCTTGCAGATGAACCAGGCTTCGTCGGTTTCGCCCGAGACGCCCCCGATCCCTAAACCCCTTCTCTGCCCGAGCGTGTAATAAAGAACGCCCATGTGCTCGCCGAGGACTTTGCCATTATCGACATCGACGATCTGGCCCTTGGTGGCTGGGAAATAGTTATGGAGGAATTGGCGGAAATTTCGCTCGCCGATGAAGCAAACCCCGGTCGAGCCGTGTTTCGTCGCAACTTCGTTTAGGCCGAGTTCCTTCGCGATGGCGCGGGTTTCGACCTTGGTGATATCGCTCATCGGGAATAAGCACGAGGCGATCTGAGCTTCGTTGATCTGGCAAAGGAAATAGGTCTGATCCTTCAAGAGATCCTTGGGCTTAAAGAGGTAATCATGCCCCTCGTAAACCCCCCGTTTCGCATAGTGGCCCATGGCGATCTTATCAAAACCCCGGGCTTTCGCATAGGAGAGAAACGAATCGAATTTGATGTACTTGTTGCAGAAGACATCCGGATTGGGCGTCCGGCCTTTTTTGTACTCGGAAAGGAAATAGGAGAAAACCTCGTCCCAGTATTCCTTCACGAAGTCGACCCGCAAAAGCGGAATGCCGAGTTTGGCTGCCACCGCTTTGGCATCGTCATAATCCTTCTCCTGGGGGCACTGATTGTCATTGATGGTCGGATTGCCCAGATAGTCGTTATTGGTCATCGCGTCCCAGTTGCGCATGAAAGCGCCCGTGACCTCATAGCCCGCTTTCTTAAGGAGATAGGCCGAGATCGCGCTGTCAACGCCGCCAGAAAGACCGAGAAGAACCTTCATGACGCCCTCCCGAAAAGCTCATCGCTGTCGAGCCAAAGGGTAAAAGGGCCATCGTTAATCAGACTGACCTTCATATCGGCGCCGAAGACCCCGGTTTGGAGGGTCGGCATCTTCTCGCGGAGCTCATTGTTCCATAGAGCGAATAAGGGCTTGGAAAGCTCCGGCCGCAAGGCTTCGACGAAAGAAGGTCGATTCCCCTCTTTCGCGTTGGCGTAGAGGGTGAATTGGCTGATCGAAAGAATCGAGCCGCCGACATCCGATAAGGCTTTGTTGGTCTTCCCGTTCTCGTCGGGGAAGATCCTCAGTTTCGTCACCTTGTCGACCATCCGGCGGATCGTCTCTTCGTTATCGCCTTCCTTGAAAGCGACGAAAAGGCAAAAGCCCCGGCCGATCTGGCCTACGACTTCGCCATCAATTTTGACGGAAGCCTCGAGGACTTCCTGGACTAAAATGCGCATTATTTATGGATATAGGCGTGAACGATCGGATGCACGATGACCTTGTCTTCGCTAAGAAGGAAGGCGTCGTGGATATCCTTGAGGACATCCTCGACCCCGGTCTTGTTCGTGTGGGCAATCGCTAACGTCTCGCCTTTCTTCACGTAATCCCCCACTTTCTTTTGGAGGAGGATGCCAGCCGACATATCGATCTTATCCGCCATCGTGGCCCGCCCGGCGCCGAGTTTCATCGCCGAGAGTCCGATTGCCAAGGAATCGATCCGTTTGACGTAGCCCGAAGAGGCCGCGACGATCGGGGTCTGATACTTCGCTAAGGGGAACTTCTCCGGATGCTCCAAATAGGAGATATCTCCACCTTGGGCGGCAAAAAGCTGTTTCTGTTTCTCAAAGCCCGAGCCATCGGCGATGGCTTGTTGAATCCGTTTCACGCCTTCTTCGTGGTTCTTCACGATGTGGGCTTGCTCGAGCATGATCGCGCCGGCCTCGGTCACGAGTTCGACGAAATCGCGAGGTCCTTGCCCATGGAGGGTCGCAATCGCCTCTTTGACTTCGAGGGCGTTGCCGACCGCTAAGCCAAGCGGCTCATCCATATCGGTGATGATCGCCCGGGTATCGCGGTGAAGCGAATCGCCGATGTCGACCATCGTGGTTGCGAGCTCTTTGGCCTTCTCGATCGTCTTCATGAACGCGCCGGAGCCGAACTTCACATCCAAGAGGATCGTGTCGGCGCCGCTCGCGAGTTTCTTCGACATGATGCTCGACGCGATAAGCGGCATGCTTTCGACGGTTCCCGTCACATCGCGGAGGGCATAAAGCTTCTTATCGGCCGGATCGATCTCGGCGGTTTGGCCGATGATGGCGATGCCGATGTCGTTCACCTGCTTGATAAAGCGTTTTTCATCGATCGCGATCGTGGTTCCCGGAACCGATTCGATCTTGTCGAGGGTCCCGCCGGTGTGGCCGAGCCCCCGGCCGGACATCTTGGCTAATTTCGCGCCGCAGGCCGCCACAAGGGGCCCGAGGGCAAGCGAGGTCTTATCGCCCACGCCGCCGGTCGAGTGTTTGTCGACCTTGATGCCTTTGATCGAAGAGAGGTCGATCGTCTCGCCCGAATGCTCCATCGCATCCGTCAACGTTGCGATTTCCCGTTTGTTCATTCCCCGCCAAACGATCGCCATGCAAAGCGCGCTGGCTTGGTAGTCCATAATCGAGCCATCCGTGTAGCCTTTGATGAAGAAACGGATCTCTTCGTCCGTCAGCTCTCCTCCATCGCGCTTTTTCTCGATGACATCAACGATTCTCATAGTGTTTTTTCCGTCCTTCTGCGGGGTGTATCATTTTTTACCGCCATTTATTATAATAAATGCATGGATTTTCGGACATCATTAAATAACTATTTGCCGGAAAAAGAGATCATTTCCCTCATGGATGCGATCGAAAAAGGCAAAGTCACCCATTGCGTCCTCGTGAATGACAAGAAGCTTTCCGACGCGGAATTTTTGAAGCGCTTCCCCCATTGCCGGAAGCATCCGTTCGTAGAGCATGCCTTCTACTACGAAAAAGAGGAATACGAGCTCGGCAAAAACATTTTTTACGATAATGGCGTTTTCTCGATCGAAGATGCCTCGGCCATGATGGTCAATTATTTCTTGGCCCCGAATAAAGATGACGTGATTCTCGATATCTGCGCCGCCCCGGGCGGCAAATCGATCGGCGCCTCGCTCATGATGCATGATGAGGGGGTCGTGATCGCCAACGATATTTCCTATCCGCGCGCTAAAGCGATGTCGCAAAACGTCGAGCGGATGGGGCGCGGCAACATCATCGTCGCCTCCAACGATTTCGTCTTCTCGCACATTCACTTTCACAACACCTTTGACAAGATCATCGTCGATGCCCCCTGCTCCGGGAGCGCGATGATGCGGAAAGACCCCGAAGAGAAAGCCGATTGGCGCTACGAGAAAGTCAAATCCAACGCGAAAAAACAACTCGAAATCCTCGAGCTTGCCTACGATATGCTTAAAGAAGGCGGCACCCTTTCCTATAGCACCTGCTCCTTCTCTTACGAAGAGGACGAAGCGACGATTCTCGCCTTCAAAGCCCTCCATCCGGAGATCGTTCTCGTGAACCTCCCCTCCGATCGGTCTTTCTATCGGACCAAAGAACTCCCCGAAGCGGTTCATCTTTTCCCCTCGCATTTCGAAGGCGAAGGCCAATTCATCTGCCTCTTCAAGAAGCCCGGCACCCTGGTCAGAACCCCCAAGAAGGTCCTTTCGAATGACCGTTACAAGGATTTCCTTGGCGAATATGGCTTAAGCGCCCGCTCGAACGAGATGATGCGCCAGAAATTCTATTCCTTATCCCAGTATTTCGATGTCTCGCACCTCAACATCCTCCGCTATGGGGTCAAGCTCTTCGAGATGCGCGAAATCTACATCCCCGACCACCACTTAGCCCACTTCCTGACTCCGGAGTATTCGATCCCGGTGTCTTTGGAAAACGCCAAGGCCTACATCCATGGCGATACCTTCCCGCTCGATAAGCCGGATGGCTTCTACATCGTGAGCTATGACAATCAAAATAT
Source organism: Bacillota bacterium (assembly GCA_036788815.1). GTDB lineage: Bacteria > Bacillota_I > Bacilli_A > RFN20 > CAG-826 > UBA4951. The sequence continues at coordinate 14,092 of DAIQMS010000022.1, read as the reverse complement.
GGGCTTTGTCAAAGCAACCCAGGGCGTGGCGAAAAACCACTACCCCAAAGGCTTAAGACGCGTTTGGTAATCGATTAACGAACAGGTCCCTTGCGCAAAGGGATCTTTTCTTTTCCTTCTTTGAGAAACTCGGCGTCCAGGTTTTTATCGAGATCGACTTGCTTTTGAATCGCGGTTTGGGCGGTGATGGCCATCTCGCCGCTACTGAGAGTGGCATAGTCCTCGGCCTCATAAGGCTTGAAGAACGTGAACTCGACCGGATTCCGTTTATAGTCCGGACGGGAATGGAAAGGCCGCCAAGTGCCATAAAGAGCCAACGGAATGATCGGGGCTTTCGGGAGCATGCCCGCTTTGAAAGAGCCCGGATGGAATGAGGCGACCCCCGTCGTTTCCGGGGCCCGATTCCGCGTCCCTTCCGGGAAGATCATATAGGAGCAATGCCCCTCTTCGAGCCGTTTCTGGACCCCGCGGATCACTTCGATCGACTGCCGGAGATCGCTCCGGTCCATGAAAAAGCCATCGAGGGCTTTGACCGCGGTGCCGATAAAGGGCATCTTGCGGGTCTCTTTCTTCGCGACGAAAGAGATCGGCTTCTCCGAAAGATAGACGATCGCAAGCGGATCGACGTCCGACATATGGTTGGCGACGAGGAGAAAGGGCTTCCCCTTCTTCTCAAGCTCCCGAAGATTCTCGATCCCATCGATTTTCCAATCGATCCGGAAATGGTCCAAGATGAAAATCACGAGTTTGCGGGCAACCGCGTAGCGTTTCTCGATCGGGGTTCTTTCCGGGTGGCGGGCATAGCGCCAAAGATAGAAGGTGTAGTCCCACAAAAGCCGGGGCCCAGCCAACAAGAGAACGCGGGGATACTTCAACATGCCTACGATTTTAGCATTTGTAGCTAGGCTCTTCTAGAGGGGAATCGCCGAGCGGTTCGCTCTCGGAACTCACGCGTTTCTTCATCCCGCGGGGCAGGGTGAAAATCTCATCGAGTTCATCGACGATCACAAAGCCGAAAGTCTCAGAGATCTCGATCCGCCCTTTGAGGTAGATCAAGGCCCCTTCTTTGGAAGTCAATAAGAGGGTGTTCGCGTTGGGCGAAACCACCACAAACCGATCGGTCCGGTAACGGCCCCCTAAGGGCGTGAGCAACAGCCGATCGACTTCAACAAAGCGCGCATTCGGGGCGATCACCTCGCCCAGCCGGCCACTCAGCGTGACGCTCGACATCATAAAAATTACCTCTTGTGAAACAATCTAGGGGCGTTTATTCAAAATAAGGGTGCCTTCGTCAAAGAAGGCGGAAATTCAAGCTTTCGGCAAGAGACCGTAGACCAGAATCGAATGGGACGGAACGCTCGCATTCTGGATCAAGGTTCGCGCGGGCGAAACATCGCCCGACGTATCGACGAGCACCGCCTGTTCCTTGGGGAAGGAATGGGTGAGGTTCTCCGAAGTGGGATTCAGCAAGAAATCCACTTCTTCGTACGGAGCGACCTCATTTTTGTCGGTGATCTTAATAAGAAGCAACCCTCCATCGTCCGCCAAATCGACCATCGGGGCGATCACGCGCGGATCATAGACATGGAGGAAGCGCCAACGTTTGCGCAAGCTCACGAGGCTTCTGAAATAATCATACATCGCTTTCCGCTCGTCGAGGAGGCGATAGGAGAATTTGTTGTAAACATCCGGCAAATTGTAGGAATTGTCCTTGCCGAATTTACTTTGGCCAATCTCTTGCCCGGCGTGGATGAAAGGAATGCCGAAGCTGAAGAGAACGCTGGCAAGGCCCATCTTGCAGATGGCGAGCTTCTCTTCGCTCGAAAGCTCATTCCGCGAAGAGGAGACGAAATCGAAGAAGGTGGCGTTATCGTGGCATTCGACGTAGTTGATGCTTTGATTGGCATTGAGGAAGCGGGCTTTTTCCGAGCCGTATTCAAGGCTCGAGGAAATGCAGGCATATTTAAAGGCATCCTCGCTCGAAGAATCGCCCGTGAGGTAGCGTTTGGCCGCCTCGCGGTATTTATCATTGAAGAAACCGTATTCCGGGAGCAGTTTGTCGTTATCCATCGTCCCGAGAGGAACGTTCACTTCGCCGCCCATGTTCCAGCCTTCGCCATAGAGGATGAAGGACGGATTCTTCTTGAGGGCATAACTCGAGATCTCTTTGAGAGTCACCACATCCAAAATGCCCATGAGATCGAAGCGGAAGCCATCGACATGGTAGAAATCGATCCACCACTTCGCCGCCTCGACGATCAGTTTGCGCATCATCGGGCGCTCACTCGCGACGTCATCCCCGCAATAGGAGGTATTGGCCATCCGGCCATTCGCTTTGCGGCGGAAGTAATAATTCGGGACGATCTTCTCGAACGAGGAGAAGAGATACTCATAGACGTGATTGAAGACGACGTCCATCACGATTCGGATGCCTTCGTTATGGAAGGCGCTCACCATCATGCGGGCTTCGTTAAGCCGGCTGAAAGGATCACTCACGTCAACGCTATAGGAGCCTTCGGGGCAGAAATACTGAGCCGGATCGTAGCCCCAGTTATAGGAAAGCTCCGGATGGAGCTCATCCACCGTCTTGAAATCGTAGATCGGAAGGAGCTGGAGATGGGTGATCCCCAAAGACTTGATATAGTCGATGCCCGCAGGATTTCCGCCCATCGTCTTCCGGCCTTTTTCAACGAGGCCGGTGAACGTCCCTTTGTGGACGATGTCGCTATGCCGATCGATCGTGAGATCGCGGACGCTGCCTTCGTAAATGATCGCATCGGTATAAGAATTAAGGACCGGGAGGGCTTCCTCGTGGAAGGCCACTTGGGGGAGCCGGGAAAAGTTGACCGCGACCGAATCCTCGCCATTGGGGCTCGAAGCCTTGGCGTAAGGATCGGTAGCATCCACCGTCACTTCGCTATTGGTGACGAGAAAATGATAATAAGCGCCATGATAGTCGCCCGAAAGAGCTAGGCGGAAGATGCCTTTTTCTTCGCGCTCCATGATTCGATAATGCCAGCGTTTCTCGCCGGCTTTGTGGACTTTGAGAATCACGCTGGACGCCAAAGGGGCCCAGACCACGAATTCGCAGCCTTTGTCGGTGCAATTCGCGCCGAGATCGTCGCCGTTATAATCGTATTTCTCGTCAAAGGACGGGAAGGTCGTTGCCTCACTCACATCGACGGGGATGAGGCCGTAGGAAGCGATCGAAAGACAATAGGAATGGCCAAGCGGCAATTGCTCTTTGAGATGGTAATCGAGGATCATGACGCCCGGGTTCGAAGCGATCCGACTCGGGAGAATTTTCTCATCCTTCAGCCGATCGGTGATGAGGTGGGTGTCGAACTTCTCATAAGGAAGGGCGGAGAAAATGACCAAGCGGATCAAATCGGCTTGGACGAGACGGGCGACGACAAAAGTATCTTTCATGGGATAATCACGACGCTGATAGCGTAGCCTCCATCATGGGAAATCGAAACCTCGTAGTCGTGCCCCTCGTAGCGGAGAATCGGCGAACCATCGTCACGGTAGGAAACATCGATGTCATTGAGCTTCGCGCCGGCTAAGCCCGTCCCGAGCGCCTTCAAAAAGGCCTCTTTGGCGGCATACCTTCCGGCGATGAACTGAGCTTTGTCCTTCCGTTTTTCAAGGAGGGCGATCTCCTCGTGGGAGAGGACGCCATGGACAAAGGCAAGGTTATCGGCGGGAATCCGGCTGATTTCGACGATATCGGTTCCGACTTTCATCAAGAATTACCTCCTGGGGTAGGATTATTCGGCGTGAGACTCAAGGTCGTTTGATCGCTCGAACCGGCGTTTTCCGGAGCCGGGGTCGTATCGTGGAGCAAGACGCGGCAGCCCTTCGAGGAGCTGGCCGTATCCGGCTGAAGCGCCACCACGCCTTCGGCTTGGAGCCGGGCGAAGATCTTGCCGGCCCGCGGGAAGCCAACGCCATAGGAACGCTGGATCCGGCTGATCGAGGTGTATTCTTGGGCCATGATATCGGTCTTGATCGTCTCGTAAAGATCGTCATCGCCTTTGGCTTTGAGCTCCGCCCGGTCGATCTGGGGGGCCGCGGCGGCCGCGGCTTTCGCTTCGGCTTCGTGGTCGACGAGATCGAGGAAGTTCGGATCGTAAACGACAGTTTGCTGCGATTTGATATCATCGACGACGGCTTTGATTTCCTTATTGTCGACAAAGCAGCCTTGGCAGCGGGTGAACCCGTTGCGGGCGACGAGGGAGCAATCAACGAGCATATCGCCATGCCCGGCGAGATCCTCGGCTCCGCCCTGACCCAAAATGGTCATCGAATCGACCGCGCTCGAGACACTTAAGGCGACTCGGACAGGAAGGTTGGCTTTAATGACGCCGGTGATGACCTGAACCGAAGGACGCTGGGTCGCAATCACGAGGTGGATGCCGGCGGCTCTGGCCTTTTGGGCAAGCCGGACGACCCCATCGCCGATATCCTTGCAGGTATCGACCAAATCGGCGTATTCATCGACCACCACGACAATGAACGGAAGTTTGGCAAAGCCGGCTTCCGGCGCGTATTCACTATTGAACTGACGGATATTCGAAACGCCTGAGAGTTCGAAAAGGGTATAGCGGCGTTCCATCTCGTCGATCAATTTCTGGAAGCAGACCTTGGCTTGGCTCGGTTCCTTGATGATCGGGCAAAGAAGATGGGGCAGATCCTTGTATTTGCCCATTTCGACCCGTTTCGGATCGACGACGACGAGTTTGAGATCCTCAGGCCGGTTCCGCATGATGAGCGACATGATGAGGCCATGCATGAAGATGGATTTGCCGCTTCCGGTCGAGCCGGAGACCAAAAGGTGCGGAAATTCCGAAAGATCGGCGGAGATGCATTCGCCCGAGATGGATTTGCCAAACGGGATATAAAGATTGTACTTATCGCCTTTCGGAAGGGCTTCGACCATCTCTTTGAGCGAAACGGTCGTCGTGGTCGAGTTCGCGATCTCGAGGCCCGAGGTGCTCTTGCCCCGCACGACTTCTTCGAAACGGGTGGCGACGCCATTAAGACGAACCGAAATATCCTGAACGTAGCGGCCTAAGCTCGCGACGGAGACATCCTTATCGGTTTGGATATCAAAGCGCGTGACCGAAGGGCCGATCGTGTAGCCAACGACCTGAGCGCCGGCGCCAAGGTCCGAGAGGGCCTGGTTAATCGTCGCAGCCCGGGCTTGGCATTCAAGCTGCATCTGCTGCTGATTCGCGTTGGCGGGATAGGTCTTGAGAAGATCGAGCGACGGGAAATGATAAGGCGGAAGGGCCGCGGCTTTCGGCTGATTGCATTGGTCAAGAGGCGAAACCGGTGCGGGAGCAGGCGCTGGAGCGGGAGCTGGAGTGGGTTTTTGGGCCACCGCCGGAGTCGGCGCGACGGGTTCCTCTTTCGGAAGGATGGGGGTCGGATTGGCAGGTTTATTGGGGGCTGGGGCGCTTGGAACGATCGTCTCAGGGATCGGCTCGGATTTCTTTTCTTCAAGCGGAGCCTCCACCGGCGTTTCTTCTTCGCCTTGGGCGGGCTTTTCTTCATCGAGCGGGCTGAGCACCACCGTCTCGTCTTTCTTCTCGGCTTGGGCGGGCTTAAAAACAAAGCTCGGCGAAGCGTGACTCTCATTAGGGGCCGCTGGAGCGACATAAGGTTCTGGTTTAACGGCCTCTTTCGGAGCGTTCACAGGGCTTGGGGCAGCCACCGAAGTCGGCGGAACGATCTCGTTCGATTTCGGAGCCGCTTCGACGGGCGCTGAATTGCTTTCAGGGGTTTCTTCCTCATCGGAAGTCTTGATTTCATTCGAATGGATGCCGCTTTCAAAGGCAGGAGCGGGCTGAGAGGGGCTCGAGAAAGAAGGCGTCGGATTCGGGCTGTACGCGGGTTCGCCATCGGGGGTGAAAACCGCCTCTTGGAGACCCGAATGGACAAGTTCATTCGGCGAAACGAAAGGATGGTTGAGTTGTTCGGGAGTCGGCTCCACCGCGGTCGGAAGGGGCGAAGCCCGATGCTCGCCATAAAGCTCGCTCCGAGAAAGCGAGGCTTCTTCTTCCTCTTCTTTCGGAGCGGGAATCGCGGTGACGGGGCTCGCCACGGGCGCATCATTCAAAGGAAGGGGGCCATTTGAACGCGAAAGCGGGGAATAATCACCTTCCAAGGGGGCGTTTTGCTCTTCGAGAGTCGCCTGATTGAGGGCCTCTTGCTTCAGACGCTCGGTTTCTTTCTGAGCTGCGCGTTTGGCGTGATGCGCTTTGAAGAAACGGATGAGGAATAGCGTGGTTTTCTTCCAAAACGGGAAGAAAAGAAGGACAACACCCGCGATGAGGAAAACGATTGCCAAGGTCCAAAGAAGGGCTTGATTAGCCAAGAGCAACAAAGAAGAAAGGACATAACCTAAAGCACCACCGCCGATCTTATCGGATAAGAAGAGCCCGCTTGCGGCGCCCCCCTGATAGGAATGAATCGCGTTTTGATACGTCGAAAAGTTCGATAGACTCTCGTTCCCCTGGAAGGCGATCTGGCTCAGAAGAGTCATGAGGCCAAGCGAAAGGACAACAAGTCCGACATAGGCGCTCCAATGAAGAAAACTATGGGCGAGGCTTCCCCGGAAGGCGATCACGCCACCGAGGAAAAGAACAAACGGGAGAAAAAGCCAATAGCCGACCTGGCCGAAAAGATAATAGACGCCATAGCCCAAGGGCCAGAAGGCGGTCGCTGGAGATAGGAAGACGATGAGGACAAGCAAAATCAGGGCGACCCCGAGGGCCTTGGCGATCATTTTGCCGGTATATCCCGTTTTCTTTTCTTCCATAGCGTTCATTATAAAATGCTCTCTCCGAATTGGAGAAAAAACCTTTTAGGTTTTAGGCCACTTCAATGATCAGCGGCAAGACCATCGGCTCCTTGCCGGTCTGTCTCCGGATCGCCCGGAGGCATTTATCGTAGACATCATCGCGGATTTTATCGATGTTATAGGTCTCGCCCGAAAGTTCGTCCTGCATCGTCGTGAGGAAGATCTTGCTCACGTCGCGGAGAATCGCGTCGCTGTCTTTGATGAAGACCAAGCCTCGGATCTGAACGTCCGGTCCGGCGATGATCTTATGGGCGCTCTTGCTGACCGTGACGGCCAAAATCACAACGCCTTGCGAGAGTTTCTCGCGGTCGTCGATGACCTGGCTCCCGACATCCCCCACCCCGATGCCATCGATCATGATGTCACCATGGGTGATCTTCTCATCGAAGATATGGGCGCCGGAATTATCGAAGATGGCGCTTAAGCCATTCTCGAGCAAGAACACGTTATTGTGATTGAGGTTGATCCCCATCGAAAGGGCAACCTCGGCATTCGAGAGCAAATCCTTGTAGAAGCCTTTGACCGGGATGTAGTAGCGCGGCTTGAGAAGCGCCACCATCATCTTGAGATCCTCTTCGGAAGCATGCATCTTGAGGAATTTCTTCTTCGGGACATTGAAGACGATGCAGCCCGAACGATAGAGTTGATCGAGGGCATCGGTGGCTTCAATTTCGGTGTTATCGTTCGACGGGCAGGCCGAAACAAAGGTATCGGTCGCGTTGAGCTGAGCCTGCTTGCCCTCGTTTTGCCGAGCGGCCAGAAGGGCGATTTTGTGATAGAGTTTCACGCCATAGCCGAGCATCAGGACGATGATGTCTTGGGCCCGTAAGCGGTTCAAGTCGTCCATCGGGGCGAAATTGTCTCGCGGAATCAAAAGCTGACCGCAGCTTTGCATACTGGCGATCGTCTCGGCAGTCTCTTCGTCGTAAGGTACGATTTTCTTACGCGTCATGATCGCGAGGGAAATCACCTCGTCGATGTTATAGAAGTTGGCGCTGAAAAGGGCGATGAAGATTCGGCCTTCCGCGTCTTTCACCGTCTGTTCGATGAGCGGGGTGAGTTTATAATCCGGCGCGGTGTAGCCCGAGCGGGAAGCATAGACGGATTCGGTCAAAAGGACCAAGGTCGGGATTTCGGCGATCTTGGCGATCGCGTTCATGTCGTGGAGATAATTCGGATTGGCGTTATTTTCGACGACGAAATCCGAAGTGAAAACGACGTTGCCCTGATCGGTCGTGATCGCGATGCCCGAAGATTGGGCGATGTTATGGGCGGTCCGGAAATAGGCAATCTTCCGTCCGGCGACCACGAAATTCGAGGTGGCTTCCACCACATGGAAATCATATTGGTTCGGGTCGACGTTCACGTGCTTCGAGAAAATCTTGAACATCGTGATGGTGACGAGTGAGCCATACACGGGGGCTGGAACATCCTTATAAAGATAGGCCAAAGCGCCCATCTCATCGTCATGTCCGTGGAGCAGGAAATAGGCCTTGACGTGGTCTTTCCGCTCTTTCAAATAGTCGAAATTCGGAATGACATAATCGATGCCCGGCATCGTCTTATCCGGGTATTTGATGCCGCAATCGATAACGAAGAGATCCTCGTTGATGTTGACGACGAGGCAGTTCTTGCCATCCTCATCCAAACCTCCAAGGGCGAAAATTTTGATTTTATCCATGATAACAAACCTCTCTTGCCGAAGGGTGAACCCCACTGCGAAAACGTTCTAGCAACATTATAAACAAACGGAACACTTAAAACTATAAGTTTTACTTCGGAAACGCCAAAGATGAAAGAACCCGCTCGTCATCGAACCCCCGAATTTCGAAATGACCTTGCTCATAAACGGCATAAGTCGGCGGGTTCCCGTTCTTCGGGAAGGAAATCGAGCCGGGGTTGAGATAAACGAACCCCTTCTCTTCCTTGAGCACGTAGATATGGGTGTGCCCGGAAAGCAAGACGGCGCCGGGATTCGGATGGAGATTTTTCAAAGAAAAGGCGTCGCCATGGTACAAATCGAACTCGATCCCCTCAAGGGTGAATTGGCGGTTATCTTCCAACGGGAAGGCTAAAAGATCCCCATCGATCCGGGAATCGCAATTGCCCCGGACCCCGATGATCTTGTCCTTGAACTGGTTCAAAATCACCGACACTTGGAGCGGGTCATAGTCCTCGGGCACCCCATTTCGGGGGCCGTTATAAAGGTAGTCACCCAAAAGAAGGATCTTTTCGGGATCCTCCTTCTCGATCAATTTCGCAAAACGTTCAGCCCTCTTTAAACGCCCGTGGATGTCGCTGGCGATGAGAATCATCAGGAAATCTTCTCCATGTTGCGGGTCGCGACGACGGCGATTCCGGTGCCGCAGACATTCGGGATAACCACGTCTCCGATATGAACCGGAGCGGTGAGAGTGATCTTATTGATTGACACCATGATATCGCTCATCTTTCCCTTGGGGATCGGCTGGGCGGTTTTGACCGGGCAAAGCGGGAGTTCAGCCCCCGAGATCCGGACGGTCGAAGTGACGGTGCGGGTCGGGTTGGTGACCTCTTGCTTACCATAGGCTGCGCCCCGGGGGCAAAAGTTCCCTTTGACGGTGAGCAGTTGATCGTCGACCGTGAGGTGGCAACCCCGCGGGCAATTGATGCAAATGAGTTCTTTGATCGCCATATTAAGCCTCCTTTGCCTTCAAGGACACGGTGAGAGTTCCTTGGTCGGTTTTCAGTAGATTCTTAGGAAGTGACTCAATCTCCATTTCACTCGGGATAATCACGGGTTTGAAGACTCTCTTAATCACTTCTCCGTTTAAATTGTATTCAATGAAGACATTCTTGGATGGCACCCGGACCCGGAACTTGAAGAGCAAATTGTCATCACTCTCCGCCAGGCTGATCTTCTGGGGCACCACATAGCCAACGCCATCGCCGGCGACGCAGGCGATGATCTTCTCTTCGCGCGGAAGTTTGCCTTGGATATAAAGGGCGGCTCCTTTGCCGGCTTCTCTCGCTTCCGCCACCACGTTATCAACGAGGTCGTGGACATGGAGGACGTTGCCGCAGCTGAAGATGCCATCGATATCGGTTTCGAAGTGTTCATTGACGATGGCTCCACGCGTACGGGACATCGAGCAGGAGATGCTATTGAGCAAGTCATTGTTCGGGATGAGTCCGATCGAAAGGATGAGGGTATCCACGTTGAAGGATTGCTCGGTCCCCGGGATCGCTCTCATATGGGCGTCGACTTGGCTGATCTCGATCCGTTCAACCCTCTCTTTGCCCACCACTTTGCTCACGGTGTGCGAAAGATAGAGCGGAATGTTGAAGTCGTAAAGGCACTGAACCATGTTGCGGTTAAGGCCATTGCTCCACGGCATGATTTCGGCGACGCCAAGGACTTTGGCGCCTTCGAGGGTCAGACGGCGGGCCATGATGAGGCCGATGTCGCCGCTGCCGAGGATGAAGATGCGTTTGCCGCAAAGATAGCCATATTCGTTCAGGAATAACTGGGCTTGTCCCGCGGTGAGAATTCCGGCCGGACGATCACCGGGAATGCCGATGGCGCCAGCACTGCGCTCGTAGCAGCCTGTGGCCATGATAATGGCTTTGGCCTGAACTTCCACCACGCCTTCCTTGGCATTGGTGTAAACGACGAGCTTATCGCGGTTGATTGAGGTCACGGTGCTATCGAGAACATACGGGATGTTCCTCGCTTTGACCTGCTCGATGAACCGGTAGGCGAATTCCGGCCCGGTGAGTTCTTCTTTGAACTCGGTAAGGCCGAAACCGTTATGAATGCATTGATTGAGAATGCCGCCTAAAAAGGGCGAGCGTTCGATGATGAGGATGTCTTTGACGCCATGATCGTAAGCTCCGACCGCGGCGGCCATGCCGGCGGATCCCCCGCCGATGATCACCAAATCCTTCTGGATCATGTTACTTGGCCTCCTTCTTGACTTCTTCTTTGACGAGGGCGCTGCCGGGCTTATCGTAAAGCACCTCGAGCGGCGTCACGTGATAATATTCGGCTAATAAGCGGACGACCTGCGGCTGGCAGAAACCGCCTTGGCACTTGCCAAAGCCAGCCCGGGTTCTTTTCTTGAGGGCCTTGACCGAAAGGCAAGGGACCTTGCGGGAAAGGACATCGAGGATCTGGCCAAACGAGACTTTCTCGCATTGGCAGACCATCACGCCGTATTCCGGATGGGCCTTGATCAGGGCATTGCGCTCCGCTAAAGGCATCAGAAGCGGATTGACATAGGGCTTCACGCTCTTTTCGTAGCTCTTCTTCTCCTTGAGGGGAAGAACGGCTCCGACGAGTTTCGTCGCGACGTATTCGCCGATGGCCGGCGAAGAGACGAGACCCGGCGATTCGATGCCGGCCACGTTGATGAAATCGGCGTATTTCTTCGATGGTTCAATGATGAAATCATGGGTCGATGGCGTCGCGCGGACACCGGCGTAAACCCGGATTTGCTGATTGAACGGAATCTTCGGAACGAGCGTCATCGCCTGGGCTTTGACGCTATCGAGAGTCAGGACATCGGTCGAGACCGAATCCTTGTCGTTCATGATTTCGCTCGAAGGCCCGACGAGGTAGTTCCCCGAAGTGGTCATCGTGACAAGAACGCCTTTTCCTTTGGCGCTCGGAAGCGGGAAAAGCACGTGGTTCACCAGGCCTGGGGCATAGTGATCAAGCACGTAATATTCGCCTTTTCTCGGAATGATGCTCCAACTGATCGGCTCGATCATCTTGGCGATGTCGTCCGAATGGAGGCCAGCCGCGTTCACGACGACTTTGGCTTCATAAGAGGCCTTATTTGTCTTCACAACGTAATGATCTTTGACTTTCTCGATGCCGATCACCTCTTCGTCAAGGTGAAGTTCGGCGCCGTTATCCATCGCGTTTTCCATCGCCCGGACCGGGAGAAGGAACGGATTCACGATGCCGCCATCGGGGCAAAGGAGAGCGCCTTTGGCCTCGGGGTTGATGTTCGGCTCCATTTTCTTGAGTTCATCGGCAGAGACGAGACGGGCCTTGACCCCATTTTGCTTCGCGCGTTCCAAAAGCTCCTGAAGCATCGGGATCTGCTCATCTTCGATCGCCACCGTCAAGGTTCCGACCTTCCCATAAGGAATGTCGAGTTCCTTGCAGACTTCAGGCATCATCTTGTTGCCGGCAACGTTGAAGATGGCCTTTTTCGTGCCGGGGATTGGATCATAACCTGAATGGCTGATGGCCGAATTGGCCATCGTCGTCACATCGCCCACGTCGTTTTCCTTCTCGATGAGGAGAAGCGAGAGCTCATAGCGCGAGAGGCTTCGGGCGATAAAACTTCCGACAGCGCCGGCTCCGATGATAATGACATCTTTCATAACGCGGATAGTATAAACCCTTTCACGGGGATAAGGCATCCGAAAATGCGCCTATTTGACGAAAGTGTGAAGGGCGTAGCTCACGCCGTCTTCCCAGGAGTTCAAAGTAACGAATTTGGCAGCCTTTTTGCACTCGGGGATCGCGTTTCCCATCGCGACGCCCTGATAAGCGGCGATCATGCCGAGATCATTGCCTTGGTCGCCAAAGCAATAGACATCCTTTTTCTCGATCCCAAGTTTCGTCCGCAGGAATTCGACGCCCGAGGCTTTGTCGGCGGTCGGGTTGGTGAATTCGAGGAAGCGCGGATCGCTCCGAATCACGTGGTATTTCTTCAGGTCGCCTTCACTCGCTTTAAAGACGTCCCACCGGTTGTTATTGAAGGTCACCATGATCTTGAGAATCGGATCGTCGTTCTTCAAAGGATGCTTATGAAGATCGATCGCCTTCATCCCGTTGAGATCCCGTTCCATCATGATGAAATAGGAATCCTCGAAATAAGCGACCTCATCGAGCGTATAGCAATAAAGCGATCCCCCATAAGGAATGATGTTTTTGTGTTCTTCGTAGAACGAGAGGAAGTCCGAATAATGAAGGCCATTGACCATGAGGCAATGCCCCTCATAGTCATAGACGGCCGCCCCGTTGGCGCCGATCGGGTATTTTTTGCCGTCTTGGAGCTGGCGGAGGAATTTCATGATCCCGACATAAGGCCGACCCGAAACGATTGCGATCACATCGCCAAGAGCCAGTCGCTCATTGAGGGAGGCGATCGTCGTATCTTTGAGGATTTTGTCGGGCCCGATCAGGGTATCGTCGACATCGAATGCCAAGAGTTTCATTGCCTTAAAAGGATAGCAAAAAGAAAAGACAATATGGAGCAAAAAGCGTTTTCAGAACAAAAAAGGAAGGTCGCGCCTTCCTTTTTCTTTTCTTCTTCTTTAGCGAAGAGACGGCAAACCCAGACTATTGAAATGGCGGATCGCCAGATTGAGCGAATTGATCGCCGTCTTGCCCGAACTCAGCAAAGTCGAAGTTGAGAAGGACGAGCTGAAATTGCTTTCTTTGAGGGTGATCGTGCAGCTCTTGAGCTGGGCATCGCTTTCGAAGGTGACATTGCTGAGAACGAAGAGGGCTTTGGAGGAGCCGGCCTCCACATCGGTGATGAAGCTCCCTTCCTCGAAAATACCCCAATTGAAGCCAACGGCGCCCATATAAGAGACCGTGCTCGAATCTTTGGTGACATCGGTGTTCCCGACGAGCATGAAGCTGTCGTCTTTCGGCGTATAGCTCTCGACCACGGTGTATTTAAAGGTATAGCCGTCGCTCACTTCGCTCCGGGAAGAACCGAGCAGGTACGACCCGTCACTATAGCTTCCGTAGCTTTGAAAATACTCAATCACCTTCTCTTTCGAGCTCTTCTTCACGACCGGAGCGGCCGGGCTTTCAGCCGTGCCACCATTATTGGCGGCGGAAGTCGTGCCTCCGGAATTCACGCACGACGCGAGCGAAATCGTCAAAAGGCCCAATGTCATGAGCCGATATAGGGTTTTCATTCGAATACCCCTCCTTGATGAGACCGATTATAGGAAGGGAGAATATCCCGAATTGATATCCGGAGAAAAAGAAGAAAAAAAGAACGCGCCCCGAAGGACGCGTTCCTTAAAATCGATCGGCTTAGTGACGGTTGCCGCCGTGGTCATTGTGGCCATGGTAGTTCCCATGATCGCTGTGACCATGGAATCCGCCGGTATGCGGATGGTCGCCTGCCGGACGCTCCGGGCGTTCGACGTAATCGGCCGGCTTCTCCAAGAACTCGCGGTGCGAGAGCTTGACCTTGCCCTTTTCGT
>DAIQMS010000021.1:21586-23879 GCA_036788815.1 Bacillota bacterium | reverse complement strand
ATGATGGATACCGAAGGCGCCGAGGAACGAAAAGCCGAATTCGATAAGAAGCTGGGCTTCAAGAGTTTGGCGCTATCGTCTTTGACCCACCAAGGCGTGGATGAGCTTTTGACGAAGGCGATGGATCTGATCGAGAAGACCCCGGAGTTCCCGCTCAAAGGAATGAGCGAGAAGGAAGGCGGGCTCAAGATCTACGATGCCCACAAGGACAAAGCAGTTAATGCCTTCGAGATCTTGCACCTCAAAGCCCATTACTGGAAGATCCAGGGCGAGAAGGTCGAAAAAGAATATGCCCTCATCAATCTTTCGACCGACGAAGGTATCAAGAAATTGGTCGACTACCTCGATAAGATCGGAGTCGAAGAGAAACTCAAAGCGATGGGCGCCCAAGAGGGCGATACCGTCGGGATCGGCGAGTTCGAATTCGAGTACAGCGAATAGGCCTCTCTTTTCTTTGGTTTCGCGTATAATGTCCCTATGAAAGAAAGCACCCTTTATAGCCTCGTCGCGCTTCTCGGGGCCGTGGCCCTCGCTTTAGGGATGATCCTTCTTTTCTTAGGAGTGTATTGATTTTATGTATTACGCCCTCAAAGGCATCATCGTCGATATCCTGAAAGATGCGATCGCGCTCGATGTTCATGACGTGGTCTATCTTCTTTTGGTCTCCAGACCGAATGAGTTCAAAATCGGCGCCGAAGTGACCGTCTATGCCTATGAGGTCTATAACGAAAACGACCATTATCTCGTCGGCTTCTCCTCGAAGCTCGAGAAGCAGGCGTTCCTTTCGCTCATCGACGTGAAGGGGATCGGCCCGAAGACCGCCCTCAATGCCCTCAAAGAGACGACGCCGGACGAACTCTTCAATGCCATCAAAGCCAATAACACGACTTATCTTAAGAAGCTCCCGGGCATCGGCCCGAAAGCGGCCGCCCAGATCATTTTGGATCTCAAAGGCCAGCTCGCCGAAACCGACGAGAAGGGCAATCCGAAGCAATACGAGGAAGTCGAGGAAGCCCTCAAGAATCTCGGCTTCAAAGCCAAAGACATCGAAAACGTCTTAGCCACGATCAACGAACCCGAGGCCACGAATGAGGATATCCTTCGCTTGGCCCTCCGCAAACTCTCGAAAGGCGTGAAATAATGTCGCGGCTTCTCGATGCCAACAAAGAAGCCGAAGATGCTTCGAGCGAACTCACCCTCCGCCCCCAGACGCTTAAGGAGTATGTCGGCCAAAGCGAACTCAAGCACAATCTCAACGTTTTCATCGTGGGGGCGAAGAACCGCCACGAGACCCTCGACCACGTCCTTCTTTACGGCCCCCCAGGCCTCGGCAAAACCACCTTGGCGTATGTCATCGCCAACGAGATGGGCGGCCAAATCAAAGTCATCAATGGCCCTTCGATCGAAAAGCCCGGCGATTTGGCCGCGATTCTTTCGGAGCTCGAAGCAGGGGATGTCCTTTTCATCGATGAAATCCACCGGCTGCCCGCCCAAGTCGAAGAAGTGCTTTACGGGGCGATGGAAGACTTCAAACTGTCGATCATGATCAATCGGGACGGGAACGCCAAGGCTTTGACGATGGATTTGGCTCCTTTCACCCTCGTTGGCGCGACGACCCGGGCGGGCGATCTTTCGTCGCCTTTACGGGCCCGTTTTGGCATTTCGGCCAAACTGAATTTCTATACCGCTGAGGAACTAGCTCAGATCATCGAACGGACCTCCCACGTTTTGGGGATGCCGATCGATAAGGACGCCGAGCTGCTTTTGGCCCATCGTTCCCGGGGCACGCCCCGTATCGCCAATCGGCTTTATAAGCGGGTCCGCGATTTTGCGTCTTTCGAGAATAAGGAACGAATCGATAAAGACGCGGCTCTCAAAGCCCTTGCCGCCTTAAAGATTGACGAGCTCGGACTCGATGATGTCGACATCAAATACCTTTCGGCGATCATCGAACGCTTCCATGGGGGACCGGTCGGATTAGAGACCATCGCATCCTCGATTGGCGAAGAGATCACCAATCTCGAAGACGTCTACGAACCCTATTTGCTCATGATCGGAATGATTGACAGGACCCCGCGGGGCCGGGTCGCGACCGAAAAGGCGTATCAGCATCTTAAAAAACCGCATCAAGGCTCTTTGTTTTGATATAATTAATTTCAATCATTCGTCGTTTCGCCCGATTTCCAGAAAAACGAAAAAAGACAAGGGAGGTCTTTATGGCAAACAAACGATTTGAGCAATTCAAGGCTTCACCGTATTTTCATTGGATGCATATTGGCGGCGCGACCGCTTG
>DAIQMS010000021.1:13023-21486 GCA_036788815.1 Bacillota bacterium | reverse complement strand
TCGACACCAAGGAATACAAAGAGCGCGAGGAGCGCCGTCTCGCCGCCGAAAAAGATAAAGAGAACGCCTCCGCGAGAGCCGATTTCCTCCGGAACATGGCTCACGATATCTTGACCCCGATCTCTGGCATCCAAGGCATGACCAACATCGCGAGAGACAACCTTCAAAACGTCGACACCGTCAATCGGTGCCTCAGCAACATCTCCGAAAGTTCCGACCACTTATTGGCCCTCGTCAATAACGTCCTCGACGTCACCCACTTGGTGAGCGATAAGAAAGTCGAGTTCAAGAATGAGCCCTTCAACATCTTTGATGTCCTCACCTCGCTTTCGGGCATCATCCAAGGCTCGCTCGAATCGACGACCATTGCCTTCCGCACCGATTTCAAAGGGGTGGTGCACCCCCAGGTGAAAGGCGATCCGGGCCAGCTTAAGCGGGTTCTTTTGAACTTCCTCGACAATGGCGTCAAGATGACCCCCTCGGGCCAGACCTTGAGCTTCGTCTGCAAAGAAGAGACCGCCCCGAATGGCGATGGGAAGTATACGTTCCTCGTCCATACGACGGGCGATGCGTTCTCAAGTGGCCTCATTGCGACCCTCAATGGCTTAAGCACGAGCGGCACGATTCAAAGCGAAGCTGGGAGCGAGCTTGCCCTTCGCTTATCGCGGGACTTATTCCGGGAGATGGGCGGACACTTATCCGCCGAGAACTTCTCTTCGGGCGGCTCCGAAGTGACCCTTTCTTTGGTCTTACCGTATTCGAGCAAAGAAGGCGGCGCGGGCAACAAAGTCTATACCCCGAACCTCCTCAACAAACGGGTGCTCTTGGTCGAGGATAACGCGATCAACCAGCAAATCGCAACTTACCTTCTCAAACCGACCCAATGCGATATCGCCTTGGCGAAGAATGGTGAAGAGGCGGTCGAGAAATTCCTCGCTTCCCGCGAAGGCACTTACTCGATCATCCTGATGGACCTCTCGATGCCGATCATGGATGGCTACGAGGCGACCAAGCGGATCCGTTCCTCGGGACGGAAAGACGCCTTATCGACCCCAATCCTCGCGATGACCGCCAACGCCTTCAAGGAAGATACGGCGAAGATCCTCGAAAGCGGGATGAACGAGCACCTGACGAAGCCGATCGACAAGAACATGCTCTATATCGCCCTCGACAAGTACAAAGAGGGGATCCCCGAGAAGAGCGAGCCGAAGGCGGTATTCAAAATTCAGAAATGACCCTTTTTGACCTCAAAAAGGGCCTTTCTTTCTTTTTCTGGTTCCTGTCAGAAAACAAAAGCGAATTCTTCGCTTGTATGCGCCCGCGCATATGCGCTAGAATAAACACCGCTTACCAGCGTGTTTTTTAATGCGTAGGGGTAATGGAGGAAGCTTATGCGGCGTAAATTAGCGTATTTACTTCTATCGGGGGCCATCCTGTTCGGGGCGGCCGCCACGATGGGCTCGACCATCACGTCTTTGGATACCGACGTGACCTATGGCTATGGCAAGGAGCTCTATTTCAAGATCTCGGAGTATAGCGATGCGGTCTATAACGGCACCAACGTCAATAACTACATCGACGGCGACAAATACGGCACGACCGCGGTGGACGCGGTGGCGACCGAGATGGAGTACCGGCTCAAGGCCTGGGACGCCAACGGCACGGTCAGCAAGATCGGCTATGACACGATCAAGGTTTCGATCCGGGCTCAGAAAGCCGATGCGACCGAATATCAATATCTCGAGAACTACCTTCCTTTCTCCGGGCAGGATCTGACCGTCACGGCCGGCTGCAGCGACGAATCGATTCAGAAAAAGGCCGACGATGCCTATTTGGGCGATAAATACACCGATAACGCGATGTTCAAGGATCAAACCGCAAGCATCACTTACGTCAATAACATCCCGGTCGTCACGATCGCGGTGAACTATCCGGGCAAAGACAACGAAATGGACAAGCTCATTTCGTTCTGCAAGAGCAACACCGTCGCCGCCGACTCGACCAAGAGCACGACCGCGACCAACTGCTATCTCGTCATTTGGGCCAACCGCCAGTCGACCGATAACTACGCCGATGCCGCGACGAGCTCGTCCAAAGACTACGATTCCAATATGTCGAAGCGCCTCATTTTCGGCGAGAACGCCTCCAATGCCTGGTACGACGACAAGAACGACGATAACGACTATAAGCGGCTTCAGCTCGTCCCCAACAGCGAAGCGCTGACCGAAAACGGCTACGATTCCTCGAAGGCGGACGCCGCTTACAAAGCCGCCAAGTATTACGTGAACCTCCTCAACGCCAAGAGCTACCATTCGATCCTGGGCGAGAATGGCGTCGACGTCTCTTTCTCCTACGCCAACGATATCTCGGCCTCGGTCGAGGAACTCGTGAGCGCCGGCGATTGGCACCTTTCGCCAGCCTTCAATATGACGATGATCGCCTCGCTCGTCGTTTTGGCCTTCGCGGCCGTGATCCTCGCCCTTTATTATCGGCTTGGCGCGGTGGCGATCCTTTCGAACGTCGCGGTTAGCATCGTTGGAACGATGCTGCTCATGGTTTATTTCTCGACCCAGTTCGGCATCGGGGCTTTGGTGGGGTTGCTCCTTGCCGCCCTCTCGACCGGCTTCGGCGGGGTCTATTACTTCGCGAAGATGAAAGAAGAACTCTATGCGGGACGGATGCCGAAGAAGGCGCACCAAGAGGCGATCAAGAAAGCCCTTTGGCCGACTATTGATTCCGGTATTGTCTCGATCGTCATCGGCCTTTGCGTCTATGGCCTACTCCCCGATGTGATCGGGAAGCTTGGCCTTGCCCTCGTCTTTGGCGGGGCGATCGGCGCGGTTTCGAACATCCTTTTGCTCCGGCTCGAAGGCTGGCTCCTTGCCAACGACAACACGGTTGAGGCTCAACTCGGCCGCAGCTATGGCGTCGACGAGAGCAAACTCATCGATCCGCTCAAAGAAGAAAAACAGACTTATTTCGGCCCCTATGCCGATAAGGATTTCCAAAAGGGCAAGAAGCCCGTCCTCATTGCCGCGGCCCTCATTGCGATCGCATCGATTGCCGGCGTGAGCGTCTTCAGCGCCCTCAATGGCACGGCCTATAACTATGCGACCACTTATAGCGATTCAACGGCGATTACCCTGGAATATTGGACCCAGAAGGGGACCAACGCCAACAAACTCGTCACGACGACCCAGGTCAAACAGGACTTCCTCAAGAAGTACGCTTTGACCGTCGATGGGAAGACCACGACGCTCGATACCTTCGCCGGGGACATCGTTTCCTCGACCGGCGAGATTTACGACAGCGATACCAAGATCACCTATACCGTCTATTACTACGAAGTTCCGCTCACCACGGCGCTCGATGTGAAGAGCGAAGCCTATGATATTTCCTCGAGTTTCGGCTCGATCACCGTCACGTATCCGACCTTGAGGGGAGCCCTCGCGGATGGCGCCTCGAACTTTGATAGTTCGCTCCATGCCACGGCCGATGTCGTGAGTGTGAAGGAAGGGACTCCGACCTTAGGCAACGTCTACCTTTCCGTCGGGATCTCACTCATCAGTTTGCTTGTCTATTTTGCGATCCGTTATAAGCCTTCTAGAGCCTTATCGGCCACCTTGGTCGCCGGAACAAGCGGCCTGGCGGTCGCCGGCTTCTTCGCCCTCAGCCGTTTGGCGGTCACTCCACTCGTCTCGATCGGCATCATCGCGACGACGGTCTTAGCCTATATCCTTTCGATCTTCCTTTATTCCAAAGAGAAAGAACTGACCCACGAATCGCGCGAACGCGATAAGAGCACGCTCGACTTCAAAGCCAAGATGCTGCTCGACGCAAACCGGCAAGCGGCGGGGGATTTGGTCCTCTATAGCTTGATCGCCTCGGTCGCCTTCATCATCTTCGCCGGGATCCTCCCGTCGATCTGGCGGCTCGATTCCTTGGGCGCTTTGCTCGGCTTCGTCATCGCCCTCGTCCTCGTCTTGAGTATCATGGCGCCGATCGCTTTGGAGCTCGATAAGCTCTTGAGCCAGATCCACCTTTCGTTCAAGCCGATCCATAAGGACACGCCGAACAACTTCGGCGGGCCGACCCGCAAGAAGGGCGCCGAACCCGAAGAAGCGATCTTCATCGGGATCAACGACTGATGGACTTCCTCGAGAAACTTCTCGATTATTACGGCTTTTCGAAACAAGACTACGAAAAGAGGGTTTTAGCGCCCTCTTTTTCTTCGCTTCCTCTTATCGACGCGAAAGAGGAGACCCAAAAAGCAATTCAGGCCTTAACGGACGCCAAAAGCCAAGGCGAAAAGGCCCTGGTCTATGGCGATTACGACACCGATGGCATCATGAGTGCTTCAATCATGGTCCGGGCCTTACGGGAATTCGGGCTGACCGCGGAAGGCTATTTGCCCTCGCGCTACAAGGATGGCTATGGCCTCACTGCCGAAAATGTCGATAAAATCGCGGATAAAGGCTTTAATTTGATCTTCACGACGGATAATGGGGTCACCGCCTACGAAGCCTTGGATGAAGCCAAAAAACGAGGCCTGAAAGTCATCATTTTGGACCATCACGAGTTCGGGGAGAAAGCCCCCGAGGCCCTTGCGGTCCTTCATCCGACAACCCTCGCTTATGGGGACACCCCGATCTCGGCCGGATACCTTTCCTTTATTTTCTCGTGCGCCCTGCTCAAGAAGGAAGATGACTATCTTTTGACTTTGGGGGCGATGTCGACCCTGTCGGATCTCATGCCCCTCACGAGCTACAACCGCGAGATCGTCCGGCTCGCCCTTGAGGCGATCCAAAAGAACAATTATCCCGAAATTGGTTTATTGAGCGACAAACGGCCGATCGACGAGACGATCCTTCAGATGGAGATCATCCCGAAGCTCAATGCCGTGGGCCGACTTTTGGAAGGCTATGAGACCAATCGGCTCCTCAAGTACTTTTCTATTGTCGATCCGACGGGCAAAGAGGCGGTGGCAAGCTGGCTCAATTCGGTGAACGAGGAACGGAAGGAAAAGACCAAAGCGGCCGAGCTTTCCCTCTCCTTTGACCCGAACGAGGAAGCCCTCGTCGTTTTGGCAGATATCCCCGAAGGGCTCAATGGCTTATTGGCCAATCGGCTTCTTCAGGAATACGAAAAGCCGGTCGCGGTCTTTTCGCCTTCGAAGAAGGATCCGAACGTCTTAGTCGGCTCGATCCGGAGCAAAGAGGGCTTCAACGTCCTCAAGGCCCTCGAAGGGACCAAGACGCCCCTAACGAAAGGCGGTCATGCCTTCGCGGGCGGGGTCTCGATCAAAGTCGAGGATTTCCCCACCTTCAAAAAAGACTTCCTTTTCGCCGCCCTCAAACACAAATTGACCCCGCAAAAAGAGAAACTGATCCCCTTAACGAAAGAGGAGGCGACCCTCGAAAATGAGCGGATACTCAGGAGTTTCGGGCCCTTTGGCCAGGAGTGGAAGGCGCCTGCCTTTGAACTCGATGATCTCGATTGCGTTTCGTTCACCTATGCCGCGAATGGCAAATACCTTTCGACCCCGTTTGGGAAAGAAGCACGGCTATTTTCCTTCTCGCTCGGCGAAAAAGCCTTCAGCGGTTTGACGAGCGTTTCGCTCAAGGCCCATTTCCAAAAGAACGTCTATCGCGGGAGAGTCTCGCTCGATCTTCTGGCCGAAAGCCTCGATTAAGCGCCTAAAGTGTGGCTATTTCCTCGCGCGCGAGACTATAATACATCGTATGAGCGAAACCGAATCCCCCCAACCTTCGAACCCGTCAGCGCCGGTCTTGCCGAACGGCGGCTACCCGATGCACAGCTTTGAGCAGCTGAAAGAGCTTTTCTATACCTATATCAAGAATCCCGAAGACCGCAAAATGGTCGAGGATGCCTATCATTTGGCCGATTTGAAGCACAAAGGCGTTCTCCGGAAGAGCGGCGAGCCCTATATTCATCACCCGATCGAAGTGGCCTATATTTTAGCCGAGCTCCAAAGCGGGCCGGAGACGTTGGCCTCCGGGCTGCTCCACGATACCGTCGAAGACACCGACCTCACGATTGAAGACATCCGAAAGCAGTTCGGCGACGACGTTGCGATGATCGTCGACTCACTCACCAAGATCCAGCGGATGAAATTGTCCCATCGGACCGAGCAGGATTTCGAAGCGGAGGATCACCGGAAGATTTTCCTCGGGATGGCCAAGGACGTCCGGGTCATTTTGGTCAAGCTGGCCGACCGGCTTCATAACATGCGGACCCTCCAGGCCCTCAAGCCCGACCGCCAGCACGCCTTAGCCAAGGAGACGCTCGACGTTTTCACGCCGATTGCCCACCGGCTCGGCATTTACACGATCCAATCGGAGCTTGAGGATCTCTCCCTCAAGTACCTTGAACCAGCCAAATACAATGAGATCCTCGATCTCCTCAATAAAAAAGAGGCGAACCGCCAAGAGTCCTTGAACAACCTCAAGAAACGGATCGCCGATATGCTTTTCGAGAAACAGATTCCTTTTAAAATCGAATCGCGGGTCAAATCGATCTATTCGATTTACCGCAAGATGTATCTCAAGAACTACAACTTCGATGAGATCTACGATGTTTTGGCCGTCCGCATCATCACGAAGACCGAGATGAACTGCTACGAGATCCTCGGAATCATCCACGCGACCTATAAGCCGATCCCCGGCCGCTTCAAGGATTACATCGCGATGCCGAAGCCCAATATGTACCAATCGCTCCATACCTCGATCATCTCGGGCGATGGCAACATCTACGAAGTCCAAATTCGGACCGAGGAGATGGATGAGATCGCCGAGACGGGCATCGCCGCCCATTGGCGGTACAAGGAAGGCGAGCACTATAACGCGAAGGAAGAGCAGCGCGACATTGAGGAAAAACTGCACTGGTTCCGCGATTTCGTCTCGATGTCCGGCGAGAACGAAGGCGAAGAGGCCAAGGATTACATGGCCGCCCTCTCGAACGATATTTTCAACGCGAACGTCTACGTGTTCACCCCGTTAGGCAAGGTCATCGACCTCCCGACCGGCGCGACCACGCTCGACTTCGCCTACAAGATCCACACCAAGGTCGGCGATTCGGCCGTCGGGGCGATCGTGAATGGCACTTTGGTGCCGCTCAACACCGTCCTCAAGACCGGCGACGTCTGCGAAATCCGTACCTCCAAGACCGCGAGCGGCCCGAATGAGGGCTGGCTTGATATCGCCAAGACCGCCTCGGCCAAGGCCCACATCAAGAAAGCGATCCAAAAGAAGAACAGCGACATCATGAAGGACGAAGCGATCCGGAGAGGACGCGAGAGCGCTCTCGAAAGCTTCGCGGCCCAGGATATCGGCGAAGGCGAGATGGAGAAACTGTTGAACCAGCCGAAAGTCTTCGCCCAATACGGGGTGACGACTCTCGAGGACCTCTACGAGGCGATCGACCGGAAGAACCCGGCTCCGCTCACAATCATCGAATTTCTGAACGTTCGAAAGAAGAAGGACGAGCTCAAACTCGACCATCATAATTCGGCCCTCGACGACAAGAACCCGGTCTTCATCAAAAACGCCGGCAACGCCAAAATCGAATTGGCCCATTGCTGCACGCCGATCCCGGGCGACGACATCGTCGGTTACGTCACCAAAGGAAAAGGCATCACGGTCCATCGGGTCAACTGCCCGAACGTCCAGAAAGCGGGAAGCCGCCTTCTCACGGTCGAATGGAAGAAGGAGCTTGGCATCTCGACCTATCCGGTCGACATCGAGATCTACGCGAATGACCGGAATGGCTTATTGGCGGATCTCCTCTCTTGCCTTTCGAGCCAAGGGGTCGCCGTCAATGACCTCAAAGCCAAAGTGATCCAAGCGACGATGAATGACATCGTCGATATGAAGATCTATGTTTCCGATTCGAAAACCCTCGATGACGTCTTCGCTAATCTCAAAGCGGTGAAGGGAGTCTATGAGGTGAACCGCGTCATCCATTGACAAGGGGTGGTAAACGCGGTTGACTAGGAGGTTCCTTCTAAAGGAGTGATTATGGATTACGTAAGCGTCAAAGGGATGCATGACATCTACGGGAATGAGGCCGCCGGCATGGCGTATGTCGCCTCGATCCTTAAGGCGACCGCCGAGCTTTATGCCTATCGGGAGATCGTCCCGCCGGTTCTCGAATACACTGAGGTTTTCTCGCGGGGCACCGGTGAGAGCAGCGACATCGTCCGCAAGGAGATGTACACCTTCAACGATAAAGGCGATCGTTCGGTCACTTTGCGCCCTGAATTCACGGCCGGGGTCGTCCGGGCCGTCGTGAGCAACAAAATGTATGCGACCGAAGAAATGCCGCTCAAGCTTTATTATTGCGGGCCGGCCTTCCGTTATGAGCGGCCGCAATTAGGCCGTTATCGGCAGTTCAACCAATTCGGCGTCGAGGAGATCGGCCAAGACAGCGCCCGGGTCGATGCGG
>DAIQMS010000021.1:0-12923 GCA_036788815.1 Bacillota bacterium | reverse complement strand
TTCAACCAATTCGGCGTCGAGGAGATCGGCCAAGACAGCGCCCGGGTCGATGCGGAATGCATCATCATGGCGATGCAAGGCCTTTATATGCTCGGCTTCAAGAAGCTTTCGCTCAAGATCAACACGATCGGCGATGAGGAGACCCGGGCGAAATACCGGGAAGCCCTCAAGAGTTATTTCGCCGGCCACATCGATGAAATGTGCGATGATTGCCACGAGCGGCTGAAACTTAACCCGATGCGGATACTCGACTGCAAAGTCGAAAGCGACCAGAAGATCGCGGAAGGCGCTCCAAAGATCAAGGATTACCTTTCCGAAGCGAGCGAGAAGCGTTTCTATGAAACTCTTTCAATCCTCAATGACCTCGGCGTCGAATACGAGCTGGATGATTCCTTGGTCCGGGGGCTCGATTATTACTCAGAAGTCGTCTTCGAAGTGCATGCTTTGGCCAAAGATGGGACCGATTATGGCGCCCTCTGCGGAGGCGGCCACTATGGCGGACTCGTCAAAGAGCTCGGCGGACCGGACCTCGTTGGGGTTGGCTTCGCGATGGGGCTTGAACGGGTCTATGGCTTGATGGAGAAAGATGGCTTATTGGCTAATCTCGACACCGGGATCGACCTTTATGTGATGCCCGTCGGGGAGAATGTCCTCAATGACGTCTTCACCTTGACGGAAGAAGTTCGCCAGCTCGGCTATAGCGCCGATACGCCCTTAGCGGCCCTCAAGATGGGTGCGATGTTCAAAAAAGCGGAACATCGGGGCGCGAAATTCGCCTTGATCCTCGGCGAGGACGAGCTCAACAAAGGGGTCGCCCAGCTCAAGAACCTCAAGACGAAGGAGCAAAGCGAGATCTCGCTCAAGGATTTGGGCGAAGAACTCGACAAAGCCTTCGATAAGGCCTATCCGAATGAAGACGACGATGGTTGCGGGACTGAAGAGCCCGGCAAAGCCACTGAGGCCCCCGATCCGGAAGATCCGGAAGCGGGTCTCATGAAGGAAGGCTGTGCCTGCAGCGATGCAGATTTCGGAAAAGAAGAAGAGAAAGGCAAGAAATAAGACATGGAAAGAACGGATTACAACGGCGAACTTCGCCTCAAAGACGTCGGGAAGAAAGTCACCTTGGTCGGCTGGGTCTCGACAAGGCGGAACCTCGGCGCGATCGAATTCCTCGATCTCCGCGATAACACGGGCATCGTCCAGCTTTTGATTCCGGATAGCGCGAGCGTTCCGGACGTTCGGAACGAATACGTGATCCAAGTGGTGGGCACCGTCCAAAAGAAAGACGTGCCGAACCCGAAGCTCCCGACCGGGGACGTCGAAGTCCTCGTCAGCTCGCTCAAAGTGATCAATAAGTCCGAGACCACGCCGTTTATCATCGCCGATAAGACCGATGCCCTCGAAGACACCCGTCTTCAGTATCGCTATCTCGATCTTCGCCGGCCGGTGATGCTCCAAAACCTCCGGACCCGGGCCAAGATCGTCAAACTGACCCACGAGTATCTCGATGCAAACCGTTTCCTGGAAGTCGAGACGCCGATTCTCAACATTGCGACCCCGGAAGGCGCTCGAGACTATCTCGTCCCGTCCCGTCTTCACCATGGTTCCTTTTATGCTTTGCCCCAATCGCCTCAGCTTTTCAAACAGCTACTCATGATCGGCGGCATCGAACGCTATTACCAGATCGCGCGCTGCTTCCGCGATGAGGACCTCCGGGCCGATCGCCAGCCGGAATTCACCCAGATCGATGTCGAGACCTCCTTCATGGACCAAGACCAAGTCTTGGCCCTCGCTGAAGGAATGATCGCCAAATACTTCAAAGAAATCGTCGGCTATGACGTGAAACTCCCGCTTCGGAGGCTCGATTACTGGGAGGGGATGGATAAATACGGCAGCGATAAGCCGGATACCCGTTACGAACTCTATCTCCACGATGTGATGGATGTCCTTTCGAAATCCAGCTTCGAAGGCTTCAAAGGTGCGAAGTACATCAAGGCCCTCGTGATTCCGGGCTATGCCAGCAAGACGAGCCGCAAGAATCTCGATGAGCTCCAGCTGGAAGCCCATAAGTTCAACCTCAAAGGCGTCCTGTCCCTCAAAATGCTGAATGGGGCCTTAGAAGGCTCGTTCCTCAAGTTTATGGATGAGAACACCCAAAAGGGGCTTATCGCGTCCTTAGGCCTCAAGAACGAGGATTTGGTGCTCTTTGCGTCCTCGATGTATCGCCGGGATATCGATTTCGGCTTAGGCGCCCTCCGGATTCGCTATGCCAAAGAGATGGGCCTCGTGAAGCCTGGCACCTATGACTTGCTCTGGGTCGTCAACTTCCCGATGTTCGATAAAATCGAAGGAACTGAGAACCAATACACGGCCGAACACCATCCGTTCACCCGTCCGCGCGACGAGGATTTGCCACTCCTGGACACCGATCCGGAGAAAGTCTTGGCCTACGCTTACGATATTGTCATCAACGGCTACGAAGCCGGCGGGGGAACCCTCCGCATTTACGATCACGACACGCAATGGAAGATCTTCCGTCTTTTGGGCCTTTCCGAAGAAGAAGTCGCCCATAAGTTCGGCTGGTTCATCGATGCCTTCAAGTATGGCGTTCCGCCTCACGCGGGATTCGCCCTCGGGCTTGATCGGGTGGCGATGATCCTCTGCGGGACCGACAACATCCGCGATGTGGAGGCCTTCCCGAAGAACCTCCAGGCCGTCGACCCCATGTCGAAGGCTCCGACCCCGGTCACGCAAGATGCGCTTGACCAAGTGGGCATCGAATTGAAGAAGGAGTAGATACTACTTTAGTAGTATAGATTCCTAAAAATCGACTAAAGAAACACTAGAAAGGAAAAACAATCCATGGAATTATTCAAAAAGGACTATCCGACCGACCGGCTCGCTGTGGCCGCGTTACGAAGCCTCGTCATCGATGAGACCAACCACGCCAAAAGCGGCCACCCGGGAATGGCGCTCGATATCGCGCCGACCCTTTATCTCCTCTTCAAAAATCACCTCGTCGCCAATCCGGAGCATCCGGAATGGCTGAACCGGGATCGTTTCGTCCTTTCGAGCGGTCATAACTCGGCGCTTCTCTACGCGATGCTCCATCTCACAGGCTATGGCGTTTCGATGGACGATCTCAAGGCGTTCCGTTCGATTAACTCGATCACGCCTGGGCATCCGGAAGTCGGACTGACGCCGGGCGTTGATGCGACGGCCGGGCCGCTTGGCCAAGGCATCGCCCAAGCCGTGGGCATGGCCGTGGCCGAAGAGCACATCGCGGCCTCTTACCCGGATGGTAAGAGCGTGATGGCGCACTATACCTATTGCCTTTGTGGCGATGGCTGCCTTGAGGAAGGCATTTCCCAAGAAGCGATCTCGTTCGCCGGGCATCAGAAACTCAATAAACTCATTCTCATTTACGACGAAAACACCTCGACCCTCGACGGGCCGACCTCGAACACGATGACCGAAGACGTCAAAGAGCGTTTTCTCTCGGCCGAATGGAATGTTTTGGAAGTCAAAGACGGGAATGACCTCGACCAGATCGATCGGGCCATCTCCAAAGCCAAGGAGAGCCTTGTCTATCCGAGTCTCATCATCGTTCACACGATCATCGGCTTCGGCTCGGTCAACCAGGGATCGCATAAGACCCATGGCGAACCGCTCGGAGAAGAGGATGGCAAGCATTGCAAGGAAGTCTATGGCTATAACTATCCCGAATTCACCGTGCCGGAAGAAGTCTACGATCAATTCAAGAAAACCTTTGCCGAACGGGGCAAGAAAGCCTATGCCGATTGGCAGAACCGTTTTGCTCAATTCCAGAGCAATCATCCGAAGGAGAGCAAAGTCTTCATCGATGCTTTCGCCCGGAACGTCGCCGGCTATCTTCCGAAGATGCCGACCTTCGATCCGTCGACCGCGGAAGCGACCCGGGTCTCTTCGGGCCACATCGTGAGCGCTCTTCCTTTGGTGATGCCTTATACCCTCGGCGGCAGCGCCGACGTGGCCGGCAGCTTGAAGACCGGTTTGGCAGGGGATCCGGGTTTCTCGAAAGAGCATCCGGAAGCCAAAAACGTCAACTTCGGCATCCGCGAATTCGCGATGGCGTCGATTCAAAATGGCATTTTGCTCCATGGGGGCATCGTCACTTACATCGGCTCCTTTTTGATCTTCACGGATTACATGAAGGCTGCGGTCCGGATGGCCGCCTTGGAGAAACTCCCGGCGATCTATCTCTTCAGCCATGATTCGATCGCGATCGGCGAAGATGGCCCAACCCATGAACCGGTTGAGCAGATGGTGGGCTTCCGGGCGATCCCGAACGTTCATCTTTATCGGCCAGCCGATGCCCGTGAGACCTACGCGGCCTGGAAAGCGGCTCTTTTGAGCTCCCAAACCCCGACGATCCTCGTTTTGACCCGCCAAAATCTTCCTTTGTTGGCCCATTCTTCCGAGAAAGGCGTCGAAAAGGGCGGCTACGTCCTCGAAGCCAATCCGAAGAAAAAGATCCAGCTCCTCGCGACCGGAAGCGAAGTCTCGCTCTGCCTCGAGATCCAGAAGCTTCTCTTGGAGAAAGGGGTCGAGAGCGAAGTCGTTTCGCTCCCCTGCCTCGAAGTCTTCGATAAGCAATCCAAAGACTATCAGTCCCAAGTCCTCTCGCTCCCGAAAGCGAAGCGCTACAGCTTCGAGATGGGCGCCGGCCTCGGCTGGTACAAATATGCGGATCACGTCTTCTCCGTTGAGGAGTTCGGCCGTTCGGCGCCGGGCAAAGACGTCCTCAAGGCGATGGGCTGGACCGCCGATCAGTTGGCGGCGAAAGTCCTCTCTAGCCTGCAATAACGTTGCCTTTTCCGCTTGAGGGCATAAAATAAAAACATGAAACGCGACTACTATTACCTCAACAATTACACGAATGGGGGGGAGATGGGAATCTCCCGGCACGCTTTCGAGTCGATTGCGACGGCAGCCGCGAACGAAGTCGAAGGGGCCACGGTCTCCAAGCGGAAGACCCGGCTCTTCGATCTCGAACATCCGGTGAAAGCCAGCTTCCGCAAAGGAGGCAAGGTCGAGCTTCAGATGGACGTCACGATCCAGAAAGGCGAATCCGTGAAGGATATCTGCCTCCAGATCCAAGAAGGCGTCGCCAGCGCGATCACGATGATGTGCGAGACCGTTCCGTTCTCGATCGAAATCAAGGTGATCTCCGTCAAGTGACGGGGATTTTCTTTCTATGAAAACAAACGATCCCACCTTTGAGAGGACTTTGCGTAAATATCAGCGCCTCACGATGACGCTCTTTTACCCGCCGCTGTTGTCGCTCTTCTCGGTCGTGAGCGGCTATCTTTTCAAAGACTATGCCTATTATTTCAGCTATTCCTTCACCAGATTCTTGATGCTGGATTTGGTCGAAAGTAACCGGGGGGCCTATTCTTTCGCTTATTTCGTGCCGCTTCTTGTCTCGCTCGCCATCGCCGCCCTTTTCGTCGAACTCACCCTCTTAGCGGCCAAAGGCAAACTCTACCCCCTCATCCTTGGGAGCGTCCTTTATTTAGGCGATGCCGTCTACGGGCTTCTCCTTTATGGGACTTCGCTCTATGGTCAGATGCGCTTGGACGTCTATATCCTTTCCTTAGTGGTTCACCTCGCTTTTCTCGTTCTTTATGGCTTTGCGCTCGTAAATTATGCTAAACTAGTTCGGCCCTCGGGAAAGCCGAGGCAAAATCCATGAGTAACGAAGAGACGAGCCGCAATCAGGCTCAGGAAAAAACACTCGATGCCCTCTATGCCGCTTTGACGTACTTGGACATGAAGGAGCCGGTGGATGTCGAAAGCATCGTCAGCGGGGTCTACGATCTTCCGTATGCCGAATGCGATTCCTTCACCAAAGCGATCGTCATTTCGGCGCTCAAAAATCTCAATCCGATCATCGCCGTCTATAACGCTCATATGAATAAGTGGACCTTCGACCGGCTCAACCGGGTCGAGCAGGCGCTCCTTCTTCAGGCGTATTGCCAATATTTCTACGTCGACGTGAGCGTCGACAAAGCCGCCGTGATCAACGTGGCGGTCAATCTTGCCAAGAAATTCCTTGAAGCCAAAGATTATAAATTCGTCAATGCCATCTTGGACAAGGTCCTGACCCGTGAATAATCGCGCCTTGCCTTATCTTTCGGTCACGGAGATCAACACGCTCCTCAAGGCGAAATTTGAGGAAGATGACGATCTCCACGGTCTCTTCATCCAAGGCGAGATCTCGTCCTGGAAGAGCTACCCCAACGCCACTTACTTTGATCTCAAAGACGATAAATCGGTTCTTTCCTGCATTTTGTGGGGGACCGCAAGCCTTTATTTGCCTTTCGAACCCAAGATCGGGGACCTCGTTTTGGTCCGAGGCGATCTTTCGGTTTATCCGCCCCGAGGCCGCTACAGCCTCATGTGCTCTTCGATCGAGCTGGCCGGTTTAGGCAATCAGCTTTTGGCTCTCGAAGCCCTCAAAAAGAAGCTCCAAAGCGAAGGATTATTCGACGAATCCCGGAAACGGGCCATCCCGAAATTCCCAAAAGCGATCGGCATCATCGTCGGAAAGGGAAGCGCGGCGGAAGCCGACCTCCTCAAGAATCTCAATCGTCGTTGGCCTATTAGCGAGCTTTATTTCTTCCCATCTCTCGTCCAAGGGAAAGAAGCGCCGAAGGATCTCCTCCGGGCTCTGAAGTTGGCTTTGAGCTATCCGCTCGATACGTTGATCATCGCCCGTGGGGGCGGAAGCAATGAAGATCTCTCGGCTTTCAATGATGAAAGCTTCGTCCGGGCCGTGGCTTTCTCTCCGGTTCCGACGATCTCGGCTGTCGGTCACGAAAGTGATACGACCTTGATCGATTACGTTTCAGACCTTCGGGTTTCGACTCCAACGGGCGCCGCGGAAGCCGCCACCCCGAATCAGATCGATGTTCTTAACGGAATCCTCCAAGAAGGGGAGCGGCTCCAAAACGCGCTCCTGGCGGAGATGGCTTCGCTTTCGACGCGGCTTGATGCCTTATCCAATCGTCCGTTCTTCAAGAATCCCGCGGCCCCTTATGATGATAAAGAAAAAGAGGTCGAAGAGCTGAATAAGCGGCTTTATCTCGCAATTTCCCGTTCTCTCGATGCCGATAAAGACGAAGTGAAGGCTCTCAAAGAACATCTCCGGGCTCTCAATCCGGAAAGCGTCCTTTCACGCGGCTATTCCTTGACCCGGAACAAAGAGGGGAAGATCCTTTCTTCCGTCAAAGATGTAAAGAGCGGAGAAGAAATCGAGACGAAGCTGAAAGATGGTATAATTCACTCAGTGGCGAAATAGGGGAGAGGAGAACCTTATGGCGGATAAGAAGGAAATGTCTTTCGAAGAAAAACTCGCTCGGCTCAACCAGATCGTTGAGAAAGTCGAGAACGAAACCCTCCCGATCGAGGAGTCTTTGAAACTCTATGAGGAGGGGAACGCCCTCATCAAAGAGCTCGAAGCCACCCTTAAGGATGCCCAGAAGAAGATTGGGCAGCTCAAGGAAGTCACGAAGTTATAAAGTCGTTAATTAGTAGTTTATAGGTTGTTTCACGATGGCAAATAAGATAGAAAGAATCGACATAAAGGCCATTAAGGACCCCTCAATCGTCAAAAAGATGAGTTACTCGTCTCTGGCTTTGCTTTGCCACGATATCCGCAAGGAGATCATCACAGAGACCTCCCTTTATGGCGGCCATCTCGCTTCGAACCTCGGCGTCGTCGAATTGACCGTTGCCCTTTACCGGAATTTCGACTTCCCGAAGGACAAACTCATCTTTGATGTCGGCCACCAATGCTATACCCATAAGATCCTGAGCGGACGTTCGCTCGATCACTTGCGGTGCGCCAATGGCGTGAGCGGTTTCGAACGGCGGAACGAATCTGTCTACGATTGCTACGAAGCCGGCCATAGTGGAACTTCCCTTTCGGCGGCGGAAGGTTTCGCGATCGCCCGTGATCTTCATAAAGAAAATTACGATATTGTCGATGTTATCGGCGATTCCTCAATCGTGAATGGCCTCTCTTTCGAAGCGCTCAATAACCTGGGCAGCCGCAAGAACAAAGTCATCATCATTCTGAACGATAACGATATGTCGATCTCCCGCCCGGTCGGGGGACTCGGCAATTTCTTCCGGAAGATCTCGACCGATAAGCTTTATAACAAAGCCAAGAAGGCTTATCAACGGGCCATGTGGCGCGGTCCTTTAGGCCGCCGGATCTACAATTTTAACTACAATCTCAAAAACGATATCAAAGCCGCCCTCGTCCCAACCACGATGTTCGACAATATGGGCTTCACCTATATCGGGCCGATCGATGGCCATGACCTCAAGGCGCTCGACAAAGCCTTGGCCCGGGCAAAAACCGCGACCAAATCAGTGGTCGTCCACGTTTACACGATCAAAGGAAAAGGCTATAAACCGGCCGAGGACGATAAGTCCGGCTATTGGCATGGCGTCACCCCGTTTGAGATTGAGACGGGCGATGCCAAGGTCCAGCATCCTTCGTTCATGAGCTGGTCCCATTATTTCGGCTCCTTGACCGTCGAGATGATGACTTCCCATCCAGAGACGGTTCTCGTTTGCCCGGCGATGATCAAAGGATCGCATCTTGAAGAGGCGTTCCAGAAATTCCCGGAGCGGTGCTTCGACGTCGGCATCAACGAAGAGCACGCTTTGACCCTGTCAGGCGCTCTTTCGATCAACGGATTTCATCCGATCGTATCAGTTTATTCGACCTTCCTTCAGAGGGCCTATGACGAAATCTCCCACGATTGTGCGAGAATGGGAACCGATCTCACCCTTTTGATCGATCGGGCCGGCTTTGTCGGCGCGGATGGTTCGACCCATATGGGCATTTATGACGAAGCCTTCCTCAAGAGCATCCCGAACATCACGCTCGCGATGCCTTCTTCTCGGGCGGAAGGCAAAGCGCTTTATCTCACCTCGCTCGAAAAAGGACATGGGGTCTTCGCTATCCGCTATCCGCACACTCTATCGAATCTTTTGGCTCCGACTCCTTCGCTCAATCTCCCTTATGGGAAGTGGCGGGAGCTTCTCCCGGCTAAGGGGAAGAAAGTCGCGGTTCTTGGCGTTGGGCCTTTAGGGCTCGAACTCTATGAGAAACTGCTCGAGAATGGCTATGAAGGCGCCTTCATCAATCCGCTCTATCTTTTCCCGATGGATCTTGTGGGCGTCGAATCGCTTCTTCCTTGCCAAACGGTCTATGTTTATGATCCCTATGGCACCAAGGATGGTTTTGCCGAATCGTTGGCGGCTGCTTTGGCGGAAAAAGGCTTCAAAGGCCAGCTCGTCCTGAAGGCGATCCCGAATGTTTTCGTCCATCATGACACGATCGATAACCAATTGGCGCTCTACCATTTGACCGTTGAGGATGCCCTCAGCGAGATCTTGGCGCTTTCTTCTCATTAACTTAACATAATCAAAAGTCTACAATAAGGCCATGGGCAAGATCATCATGCATGTTGATCTCAACGCTTTCTTCGCCACGGCGGAGCTTCTTCGCCATCCCGAATATGCCGGAAAACCTTTGATCGTTTGTGGTCTTGGGCCGCGCGGCGTCGTCTCAACGGCCTCCTATGAAGCCCGGGCTTTCGGCGTCCATTCGGCGATGCCGACTTTCCAAGCCAAAGAACTTTGCCCCCAAGGGATCTTCCTCCCGGGCGATTACGGCTATTACGAAATGCTTTCCCAATCCTTCTTCGCCTATCTCAAAACCTTTTCCTCTTTGGTCGAGCAAGCCTCGATCGATGAAGGCTATGTCGATATGACGAAAGCCTTGACGGGGAAGAAAGATCCTTTGTCCTATCTTCATTCGATCCAGGATGGGCTCCTCAAGCAAATCGGGCTCAAGTGCTCGATTGGAGTGGCGCCCACCAAGTTTTTGGCGAAGATGGCGAGCGAGATGAAGAAACCGATGGGCCTCACGATTCTCCGGAGAAAAGACCTGAAGGAAAAGCTTTATCCTCTTCCGATCGCCTCATTCTATGGAATCGGAAAGAAAACGGCGCCTCGGCTCGAGATGATGGGAATCAAGACCATCGGGGATCTCAAAGAACGCTCCGATCATGATGATCCGGCGCTCAAGGATCTTCTGGGCAAGTTCTATTTCGTGATCAAAGACTGGGTCAATGGCTACGGGGACGATGTGGTCGACCCAACGCCCTTCGATCCTAAAAGCATCGGCCATAGCGAAACCTTCCCTTACGATACCTCGGATGAAGGCGAGATCCTCCATAAGCTCCATGAGCTCTCTTTGGAGACGGCTGAAGGCGCCAACTCCTCAAAGAAGAAGGGAAAGACAATCCAACTCGTCATCAAAGACAAAGACTTCAAAACCCACGATAAGTCGGTCTCTTTCAAAGAAGCGACCGCCGATGGGGAAACGATCTTTGAGCGGGCCAAGAGCCTCTATGAGGAGAACTTCCTCGGCATCGAGATCCGGCTTGTGGGCGTCACCCTTCAGAATCTCATCGATCCCAAAAAAGAAACCGTTCAGATGACGTTCGACAATTACCAAAGCTACGAGGAAATGGACGAGACGAAGCTCTTGGTGAATGAGCTGAACCGCAAGATGAAGAAGCCCGCTTTGCTCGTGGCTTCGGAGGCGAAGAAACATGGAAATCGCTGAGGCAGAAGCCCTCTTTTACCAATACCTCACCGTCGAAAAAGGCGTGGGGCGGCAAACCCTCGAGGACTACAAGGAAGACCTGAAACTCTTCTTTATGGCGTTCCCGGATAAAAAAGAAGTAAAGGACCTCGAAGTCAAAGACATCACCGACTTCATGCTGATGGGCTATCAAGCCAACCATTCGTCCTCGACGATCTTAAGAAGGCTCTCGACCACCCGTAATTTCTACGCATTTCTCGCGAGCGAAGGCTATCTCGAGGAAGACGTTCCGAAGATCGAAGGGCCAAAACTGGCCAGGAAATTGCCCGTGACCCTTTCGACGGAAGAAGTCGATTCACTTCTTTCGATGCCGGATCTCACGAAAGACAATGGCATCAGAGACCGGGCGATGCTCGAGACGATGTACGCGACCGGGCTCCGGGTATCGGAGCTGGTGAATCTCCGACTGACCTCGCTCTCCATTCAAGCCCACCTTGTCACGATCATCGGAAAGGGCAATAAGCAGCGGAGCGTCCCGATCTCGTCTTTCGCCCTCAATTACCTCGAGAAGTATCTTTCAGGCCCGCGAGCCAGAAACCGCGGTTCTTCCTCGCCTTTCGTCTTTCTCAACCGAGCCGGAAAACCCCTGAGCCGGCAATACTTCTTCGTTCAAGTGAAGAAATACGCGAAGCAAGCGGGCATCGAAACCTCGATCTCGCCCCATACCCTTCGGCACTGTTTCGCGACCCATCTTCTCGATAACGGAGCCTCGCTTAGGGCAGTCCAGGAAATGCTCGGGCACGCCAACATCTCGACCACCCAGATTTACACCCAAGTCTCGAGCCAGCGCATCATGAGCGCTTATGATTTGTACAGCAAGCGAAAATAAACTAGAATAGTGAGCGGATTTGTTCCGCAAAAAAGGATAAGGATATGAAACCATTTAAACGTGTCTTCTTGATTGTCGCGGATTCGGCCGGCATCGGCGAAGAGCCGGATGCGGCAAAATTCGATGACTGCGGGACCAACACTTGGGTCCACGCGGCCCAATCGGTCGGCGGGATCAAAGTCCCGATGATGGAAAGCTTCGGCATCGGCACTTTGGCCGCTATCCCGGGCGTGAAGCCCATCACGGATCATCCGCACGCTTTTGCGATGCGGCTCCGCGAAGCCTCGAATGGCAAGGATACGATGACCGGACACTGGGAGATGATGGGCATTTTGACCACCAAGCCGTTCCAGACCTTCACCGACACCGGCTTCCCGAAGAGCCTGATTGAACTCCTCGAGAAAGAAACCGGCCATAAGATCATCGGCAATTATGCCAGTAGCGGCACCGAGATCCTCAAGGTCTTAGGCGAAGAGCAAATGCGTGATAATTCCCTGATTGTCTACACTTCGGCGGACTCGGTCCTTCAGATCGCGGCCCACGAAGAGGTCACGGGTAAAGAAGAGCTTTACCGCTGCTGCGAGATCGCCCGCAAGATCTGCATGGCGCCGGAATATTTCGTCGGCCGGGTCATCGCAAGACCTTACGTTGGGACGAATAAGGATAACTTCAAACGGATCGTCGGCGATCGGAGAGACTATGCGGTTCCGCCTTCGGGCACGACCGTGATGGATCTTCTTAAAGAGAAGGGGCTCATGACTTCTTGCATCGGCAAGATCAGCGATATCTTTGATGACATCGGCGTCACCAAGACGGTTCACACCGTCTCGAACGAGGATGGCATGGACAAGACGATCGCCGCGGTGAAAGCGGATAATTTCACGGGTCTTTGCTTCGTGAATCTCGTCGAATTCGACTCGGAATACGGCCATCGACGGAACGCCGTTGGCTACGCCCGGGCTCTCGAAGCCTTCGATAAGCGCCTCGCCGAGCTCGTTCCCTTAATGAAAGACGATGATTTACTCATGATCACCGCCGACCATGGCAATGACCCGACCTATAAAGGAACCGATCACACCCGTGAGAAAGTCCCGCTTTTGGTCTATAGCCCGTCGATCTCCAAAGGAGGCTATCTTGACGAACGTTCGTCTTTTGCCGATATCGGCGCGACGATTCTCAAGAACTTCAAGATCAAGAAAACCCCGAAGATGATCGGCGAATCCATCGATCCGATTCTGCAATAAAATCGATAAATCGGTAATAAAGCACCGATTGGAGTCACTTCGCTTGTGGAGTGGCTCCTTTTTGTTCTAGAATGGCTCACGTAAAAGAAGGTAAAACTTCTCTGTGTTTGCAAAGGAG
>DAIQMS010000020.1:0-24241 GCA_036788815.1 Bacillota bacterium | reverse complement strand
TCATTCGCTTCCACGACCTTCGCCATTCCTGCGCGACTCTGATGAGGCATGAAGGTGTCCCGATGGAGGACATCCAGAAGTGGCTCGGCCACTCGACGATCGTCACGACCGAGGGAATTTACGCGCATTTCGACGAAAACGGCAATATCGGCTCAGCCAACAAGCTTGCCGGGGCGTTCGGCGAGAAAGACGTCGAAGAGCCTAAGCCTTCTGGCGGCGAGATGAAATAATCAGCCATTGCCGATATTTAACGAAAGCGGCGTCAACTGAAGCAACCCCATTCCATGACAGGCGTGGGGCGCCCCGAAAAGCAGATTTTTGGTGGCGTTTGCTCAAACTCGAGACAAACTCGAGAGCTCGGTTGACGCTCTTTTTTATGCTTTTTTCGAGGGACAAAACGCAATTCTTATCTATTTCGGATAACTTATACAAAAGTCCCACGGGTGCTTGTTTCAAAGCGTTTCTCTTTGTTGCTTTTTGTTTCGTTTTGTTTCGCCTTTTCCGAATAGTGTCGTTGACGTCTTGTTTTTCCAATCGCCTGTTCAAACTCGGGAACTCATACCCCAAAAATCTCGATTTTCAAGGGTCGCTTTTGAGGCGAAATAAGCCCCGTTTCTGAGGGGTAAAAAGCATTAAAAAAGCCAGCAGTCATCAGGACTTGCTGGTTTTGCGTTTAATGGTGCCCGGGACCGGACTTGAACCGGTATGGATTTGAGGTCCGAGGGATTTTAAGTCCCTTGCGTCTACCATTTCGCCACCTGGGCGTAAAAATGGTCCCCCGTGACGGGTTTGAACCGTCGACCCCTTGATTAAAAGTCAAGTGCTCTACCACTGAGCTAACGGAGGATGTGGCTGGGGTGACTGGGATCGGACCAGTGCATAACAGAGTCAAAGTCTGTTGCCTTACCACTTGGCTACACCCCAACAAAAGGGATGGTGGGCGAAGATGGATTTGAACCACCGAACCCGAAGGAGCTGATTTACAGTCAGCCGCGTTTGGCCACTTCGCTATTCGCCCACAGATTTCGACACACGCTTATTCCCCAAATTTGGTGGATGCTAGAGGGTTCGAACCTCTGACCCCCGCCTTGTAAGGGCGATGCTCTCCCGCTGAGCTAAGCATCCAGTAGGATTGCCCGCCTAAACGTGCGGTAATAAATATACCATCGAGGTTAGTGACCGTCAATCGAATTAAAAGGCTTTCTTCTCTTAGAGAAGCAAGGAAGCGATTTCCGTGATTTCGCCAACGCTGGCAGTGGGGATTTCATCCTCGCCTAAGGGGCTTTCGAGCCGGGAGACGCCTTGCTTCACCCAAATCGTCTTCATTCCCAAGGAATTGGCGGGCCGAATGTCGTTTTCGAGCCGGTCGCCAACCATGATCGCTTCTTCGGGTTTGATGCCCAATTGCTCAAGGGCGTAACGGAAGAAGGCGGGATCGGGCTTCTTGAGGCCAATGTCGTCGCTTCCCAAGATCAGATCGAAATAAGGATCGAGCCCGAGCTTTTGGACCCGGGGCAAAAAATGCGGGGGCTGATTCGCAATCATCCCGAGCCGATAGAAGGGGCGCAGCGCCCTAAGAAGGTCCGGGACGCCCGGATAAACCTGCTCGCTTGAGAAATCCCAGGCGACCCGTTTCGGGATCGCGAGTTTCGCCATCGCATAGTCATAGGGATTTTGCTGGAGCTTGGCTCCCTCGAGGATCAAGGCGAAGAAATCACCCTCTTTGATCGAGAGCTGGTTTGCTTTGATCGTATCTTTGATCCGCTTCTTGTAGCAGGGGATCTCGGTGATGAGGGTGCTGCCCGCATCAAAATAGATCGCTTTGACGTTTTGGAATTCAGGGTGTCTCATCCGCATTTCTCTCCTTTGAGGATCTTCTTCATTTCCGGCAGCTTCTTTTCGATGTCTTTCGCCAAAAGGACTTGGT
The DNA here is from genome assembly GCA_036788815.1 of Bacillota bacterium. Classification (GTDB taxonomy): domain Bacteria; phylum Bacillota_I; class Bacilli_A; order RFN20; family CAG-826; genus UBA4951. The sequence continues at coordinate 22,314 of DAIQMS010000020.1, read as the reverse complement.
TCCTGGCCCGGATATAATTCTCTTCGGGATAACTCACGGCGAAATAACGATCGCCCGAAAGATAATCGCCAAGGAAACGGAGAGCGAGTTCAAGGGTGAGAAGGAGGACGCTTTCGCTCAAGAGGGCATATTCCTCGGGGCTGAGAGCGTCGTGGATCCCGACGAGATAGCCTTTTGAGAAGCGTTCGAAGGCGCTGAGGGAGAAAGAGACCTTGGAGGGGTCTTTTTCATTTTCCTCCGCCGTGTTGCAGGCGCTTCTTGCCCCGTCTCCGAAATCGTAGAGGAGGCTTCCGGGCATCACGGTGTCGAGATCGAGGACCGAAAGGACCTCGTGGGTTTGCTTATCGAAGAGGAGGTTATTGAATTTGGTATCGTTATGGACCAGCCGGAGGGGCAGTTCGCCCTTTTCCAGTTTCGCCACGATCAAGGGGTAGAAGCTCTTTTTGAGCCGAAGATAATGGATTTCCTTTTCGGCGGTCGATAGCCGAGCGGGGTTTGCCGTTTTCCGCGCGGCCATGAACTCGGCGTAATGATAAGGGGTGTCATGGAAATGAGGCAGGGGAACGAAAAGGCTCTTCACCGGGTAATCCCGGAGGAAATAAAGGAAGGATCCGAACGCCCTTCCTGAGGCGTAAAGCTCATCCTTTGTGCGGGGTTCTTCGAAGGTTTCGCTATTTGGATGAATCTTGAAGGCCCGCCAAAAGGAACCGTCGGGATCTTGATAGGCGTAAGAGCCGTTTTGGGCCATCACAAGCGAGAGGGCTTCTTGAGAAGTCGGATAGCCTTTGGCTTTTTCTTCCTGGATCGCTTTTTGAAGATAAAGGGTGACGGCGATGAGATTCCCCATCGTCTCCGCCCCCTGGGGGAAGACCGTTTCCTTCAGCCGTTGAAGAATGTAGGACGAAGTCGCCTGGACGAGGAAGGTGTCATTGATGTGCCCGTTCCCATAACGGTCGCTGGAAACCACCTTTCCTTCCCAAAGGAAGGCCTCGAGGGCAAGTTTTTTATTTTCTTCGAGGCTCATAGGGATAATTTTAAGGCCAAGGCAGGCGAAAAGAAAGCGGAGCCCTTCGGCCCCGCTTGAGGATCGGAATTACTTCTCGTAACCCGGTTTCCCGAGCAAATGGAACATATTCTTCTTGTAGATCTCGACGCCCGGCTGGTTGAAGGGGTTCACCTCATTGAGGTAAGCGGACATGCCGCACGCCCGTTCAAAGAAGTAGAAGAGATAGCCCAGATGCCACGCATCCATCTTCTCGAGTTCGAGGACTACGTTGTTATTCTTCGCGACTTCGGTGTGGGCCTGAAGCGTGCCTTCGAAGGCCCGGTCTTGGATGTTGCCCAAGCTCCGGCCCTCAAGATAGTTGAGGCCATCGAGATTCTCCCCATCGTGCGGGACTTTGACGTCGTGGCGGTGGTGCGAGAGATGGAGGGTGGTCTCAAAGAAGACCGGCGTCCCATCTTGGATGAATTGGCCGAGCGAATGAAGATCGGTCGTGAAGGTCGCCGAATCGGGGAGCAGGCCCTTCTTGTCCTTGCCTTCGCTCTCGCCATAAAGCTGCTTCCACCATTCGCCGATCTGGACGAAGCCCGGGACGTAGGTGATGAACATTTCGACGGCTTTGTGGTAGTGGGCGTACATTTCGCGGCGGATCACCGCGTAACGATAGGCTTGATTCGTTTCCAAAGACGGATCGGCGCAATCTTCGCGGCAAGCGGCGCTGCCAGCGAGAATCTCGCGCGGATCGATGCCGGCGCAGGCAATCGGGAAGAGGCCGACTGCGGTCTGAACCGAATAACGGCCGCCGATGTCATCGGGGATCACGAAGCGGACATAGCCTTCTTTGACGGCGAGGGTATAAAGCGCGCCCCGCGCCTTGTCGGTGGTGGCGATGATGGCTTTGCGCGCGGCGGCGACGCCATCGCGCTTCTCCAGCATTTCCCTTAACAGGCGGAACGAGACCGAGGTTTCGGTCGTGGTGCCGCTTTTGGAGATCACGTTGACGGCGAAGCGTTTGTCTTTGAGATAATCGAGATGCTGAGCCAAATAGGTCGGATCGAAGGTCTGGCCCAAATAGATGATCTGAAGCTTCTGATTCGGGAGCACGCCATTGATCGCCTCGATCGCGGCCCGGGCGCCCAAATAGCTCCCGCCGATGCCGCAGACCACGAGGACGTCGTAGTTCTTGCGGACGTAATCCGCTTCCTTGATGATGGCCTCAAGCTCTTTCTTGTCGTAATTGATCGGCCAATCGACCCAGCCCAGGAAATCGTTCCCGGCCCCGGTTTTATTCACAATCATGTCGTTGATCGCGTTCACTTTCTTTTGATAGGCGGCGAAATCAACCTTGTCGACCAGCCCATCCGTCTTTGTTTCGATGACCATAATGGTTACTCCTTTTCATTCTCTTCTTTTATCCACTCCGGCAGGCGCTTTTCGAGCTCCTGGAAGTCGATATCGCTTAACTCCACCCGCTTCTTTTCGAGCGGCTGGCGCTTCTCTTCGCCGCTCAAACGCTTGAGCGACACTTTCATGAAGGACTTGCCCTCGTCGTAGGCGATGACCTTGACTTTGTATATATTACCGACCTGGACGTAGCCGGTAAAGTTGCGGACAAACGAGTTCGAGAGCTCCGAGATATGGAGGAGCCCCGTCTCGCCGCCATCGAACAGCATGATCGCGTATTTGGGATAGACCCGGACGACGGTGCCTTCGAGGATATCCCCGACTTGGGAGTGGCTCATCGCTCGCCCTCCTCGAAGAGCTCTTGATCTTCTTTCGTCGTGATCTTGAGGTTATCCTTCTCGCCGAGGACGATCGCCGGGGCGACGCCCGCCATCGCCAAGACCAAGGAACCGTCATCGCTGAAATTCCGTTTGGCCAGAAGGGCCGCTTCCATCGCTTTGGACAATAGCCCGATTCGGAAGGCCTGCGGGGTCTGAAGGAGATAGACCTCCTCCCGCGGGATATAGCCATCGATGAGATGGGGGACTTTCGAGATCGCGACCGAATCCGAGGAAGGGATCGCGGTGACCGAAGCGCCCTCTTTCTCCGCGCTTTCGAAATTCGCTTCGATGTAGCGTTCTTTGAGCCGAGGCCGATCGCCATCTTGGAGCAACACCAGGGCTTCGGGGGAAACTTCGTGGGAGAGGAGATAACGCACGGCGATGTGGCCGGATTCCTGACGGGAGCTCCCGCCGACGATGATCGAGGAAGGCTTCGCGTGGCCGGCTTTTTCCAGGATCAATGAAAAATTGCGCTCGTAGCCTTTCGGGACGACGTAGACGATGTAATCGACCAAGGGGCTATTTTCGAGGGCTTTGGCGCCATAAAGGCAGAGCGGCTGGCCTCCCATCGGAAGGAATTGCTTGGGTTTGCTGGAGCCGAATCGGGTGCCTAATCCCCCTAAAAGGAGGATGGCGATTCGCGAATAGGGCTTTAAGGATAATGCGTTCACGCCCCTCATTATAAGCGCTGGATTCTTTTTTTGTACCTCTTGGGGTGATGGATTTTTCTCTAGAGAAAGGGTTAACAAAAAGAATCGGATCGAAAATCCCTGCAGAAATCGGTCAGATCGTGTAAAGGCGGCCTTCGATTTCCTTTTTCTTTTTGGCGAGATCGTCGCGGCGGGATTGGTAATCCTTCCAAGCCAAGGAGCCGGGCTGGGGGGCGTTCTTCGCCAAAAGCTCAAGCTGGCGCTCGATTTCTCTGAGTGAGCGTTCGTCTTCTTGCCGTTTCGAGAGCGCTTTGATCGCCTCGATTTGCTTTTGGTGGGCGAGCGGGTCCACGGTTTTGCCTTTGAGCAGGTTGTCGCGGTAAAGGACGAGGAGATAATGGGCGGCCGCGCTTTCTTCTTGGCCATAGAAGGCGTGGTTCTTGCCGAGGAGGCCCAAGGTCTCTTCGATCGGGGCCAAGGCTTTCTCATCGAGCGAATTGAGATCGACTTTGTCGAGGCAGCCTTCGATTTCTTCGAAACAGCGGCTGTCTTTCTCGATCAGCTTCGGATCGCTGGCGTTGGCGAGCGAGCCAGCTAAAAGCTCGATTGAGGCGACGACGTGGGCATAGATGAGCGGAAGGTTGGTGCTGGCCATGCTAGTGACTCACTTTCAGAGCGGTTCTCTTCGAGAGGGAAATCCCGCTCTTCATCTTAATGGCCGACCGCTCGGCCACCCCGAAACGCAGATGGGCGAAATTGACGCCCAAAGGGAGGGAGGTCAAGCGATTGAGGCGTTTGAGATAGTCGGCGCTGAAAGCGCCTTTTTTCATCCGGGATTGAAGGTAGGCGAAAGTCAGGTTCTCCTCCTCCGCGAAACTCTCGGCCAACGCTTCGGCGAAATAAGGCGAAAGGACTTCCTTGAAGAAGGATTCCGAGGATAAGGAGAGGAGGGCGTCGCCCTCATAGCCTTGATCGCGGAGCTTATTCACGAGGATGCTCGGATAGAGGATCCCCATCGTGTAAGCGACGACGAAGGAGAGGCAAAGCCCTTGGGGCTCGGCGATGAATTCGGCGAACGTTTCGGGGAGAGCGGATGGAATCGCGATCGGAGAAACCACGTTTTCGAAGGGGATTTTGCCGAGGTTTTTGCCTTTGAACGTGCAAAGGACGCCCGCTTCATCGAGGGCGACGATCGCACAGGCGTCCTTCGGTGGGCGGCCCGATTCGGATAAGGGCGAAAATAAGGGTGTCATTGATGATAATCCCCCTCTTCGTAGCGTTTGAGCGATTCGACGTCTTCGGATCTCACGGTGCTCTTGATCAGCTTCGATGCTTGGACGATATCGTCATTGGTGATGAGCTCCTCGCCCCCCGAAGAAAGGGCGCGGTCGATCGCGAGCGACTTCATTTTCTCGATGAAGCCGTCGGAGACATCGGCGGAGCTATAGCCTTGGGTAAGCTCGACCGCTTTCGTGAGATCGAGGTCTTTGGCGCAGGGGACTTTGCCCAGTTTGTTTTTGAAGATCGCCATTCGGGCGGCCTCATCGGGGAGATTGACCCGGATATGGATGCCGAAACGGCCAGGTCGCAAGAAAGCGGATTCGATCATCCAAGGCCGGTTGGTCGCCGCCATGACGAGCAATTCGTTCTTGCTGGTCTTGAAGCCTTGCATCTGGGCCAGGATCTCGGGGACCAAAGCCTTGGTCGAGGCGTCATCGTCTTCCCGCTTCGAGCCGATCGCCTCGAATTCGTCGAAAAAGATGATCGCGGTCTTGAATTTGCGGGCCGAATCGAAGAGATTCTTCACGTTCTGCTCGCTTCCGCCCACCCACTTGGAAAGGATGTCGGAGCACTTGACGCTGAAGAAGGCGGCGTCGATCTCGTTGGCGATCGCTTTGGCGACCATCGTCTTGCCCGTGCCAGGGAGGCCATAGAGAAGAATGCCGCTCGCGATCGATTTATTGAATTTGGCGTAGAGCTCGGGATTCTGGTGCGGTCGGATGATCTGCTCGGTGATCGCTTTCTTGACGTCCTCGAGCCCCGCGACGTCCGCCATCGTGACGGAAGGCTTCTCTTCGGGGGCGAATCCGGTGAGGTTCTTGTCCATCTGGCCCGCCTCGAAGCGCTTCATTTGCTCGACGTCGCTTTCCGAGACGGTCGATTTGATGGCTTTCTCGGCCGCTTCGACGTCGCTTTCGTCGATTTGGGATTCGATCCCGGTATCGAGGGAGCGATCGATCGCGTTTTGCTTCATCTTTTCGACGAAGCCATCGGCGATGTCGGCGCAGTTATACCCTTCGGTGATTTCGGCGAGCTGGTCGAAATCGAGATCGGGCGAGACCGGGAGTTCCTTGAGCTTCATCTTGAAAAGCTGAAGCCGGGCTTCCTTGTTCGGCAGATCGACCCGGTAATGGGTGCCAAAGCGCCCCGGCCTTAAGAAAGCGGAGTCGATCATCCAAGGCCGGTTGGTCGCGGCGATGCAGATGCAGGTATTCTCGTAGCTCTCGAAGCCTTGCATTTGGGCCAAGATCTCCGGGACGATGTCTTTCTGGGTTTTGTCGGTGTCTTCCCGCGAAGCCCCGATCGCTTCGAACTCATCGAAGAAGATGATGGAAACCGGGTAGGTTCGGGCGGTGGCGAAAAGGCTTTTGATATTCTGCTCGCTTTCGCCGAGCCACTTCGAAAGGATGTCGGAGCATTTGACGCTGAAGAAGGCGCCATTGAGCTCGTTGGCGATCGCTTTGGCCATCATGGTCTTGCCGGTGCCTGGAAGGCCATAGAGCAAGATGCCCGAACCCAAAGTTTTCTTGAAGCGGGCGTAGAGCTCGGGGTTTTCCCTCGGCTTCACCAATTGGTCGTCGATTTGGCGTTTGACGTCTTCCTCGCCGGCGATGTCATCCATCGTGACGGTGGGCCGCTCGCAGGGGAAGAAGGAATTGCCGCCTTCTTGGCTCGCCTCGCCCTGGCTGGATTGGGCCTCTTGGGCGCCCGAGAGGGTCTTATCGGTCAAAATGATGCAATCGGCCATGAGCGAAAGCTTCTCGCTTCGTTCGATGTAGCGCTCTTTGAAAGGGCTCTTGGCTAACTGGGAGAGACGGTAAAGAACGCGCGAAGCCTCATAGAGGTTCTCGCGGGCGGTTTTGAAATCCCCGCTGGCGAGGGATTGGCTCGCTTTGTCGTAGAGCGCGTCATAGCTGACGGAAGCCAAATCGATTTTTGCCATATCAGTTGATTTCCCCCTTCGCGATGTTGGTGATCCAGGCCATCAGGCTGTCGGTGGGATAGATCTTCGAGGCGACCACCGATTTGTCATACCAGGCTTGGAGATCGGCATTGCCCAATAAGACACAGGTCGCCGAAAGGACGAAGCCGAGGAGATAGGCGAAGGCCAAATAGGCGAAAAGAGTAAAGAAGAGCGTCGAAGCCCGTTTCATCCCGTTTTTGCGGTAGAGGAAGCGGAACAAAGGGATGAAAAGGAGCAAAAGGAGCACGAAGAGCGCGCTGGCCATGATCATCGGGGCGAGGGTTTTGAAATCCGCTCCGAGCAGATCCGCCACCCCCTTTTCCCAGGCATAGGGATCCGCGAACCTCCCGATCGAAAAGCCATGCAAGACGATCGAAAGGATGAAGGCCAAAGCGAAAGCGAACAAATCCCCTTCAAGCCGGCTCTGGGGATGCTTGAGGCCGCGGATAAAGGCGAAAACGAGGGCGATGGCGACCAAGCCGAAGAGAATGTAATCCAAGAGGGTGAAACCCATGTTTATCTCTCCCTCCTGGGCTTTTGCATTTTGCGCCCGTCATAAAGGTGGAAGGAATAATAGAGATCGCCATCGGTCTTTTTGTCGAAGCGGATATCCTCGCCTTTTTTGGTGACGATCGCTTTGCCTTTGACGTAACGGGGATCGCAGTCTTTGTCCTCTTTCATGAGCAGCCGGATATCGGGGAAGAGCGCATAGAGGCTATTGAGGGTGTCTTCGCCCGAATAGGCGCCCGGATAGCGTGAAAGGCGAAGCAGTTCTTTGATGAGGCCCGAGAGGCCGATCACGACTTTGCCGACGTCGGATTTGACCCGAGCGGCTTCCGAGGCGTTGTTGGCCAAGACAAGCAGGGCGGATTGATAGGTGCCTTTTTTGCCATAGAGCGATTGGAGGCCGCTATTGTAGCCATCGACGATCCGTTTGAGATTTGCGGAGATTTTCTCATCATAATCCTCGAGGGGAACGGCCAAAACGATCGAGCGGCCGGAGATGAAGAGCGAAGGATCGTCCGAATCCTTGGGCGGGTAATAAAGCGTTTCCGCCCCTTCCGAAAGCGGGAAGGTCACGTAGGCGATCGCTTTGTTTTTGAGGGCGGGAGCCAATTCATCGCCATGGAGGCAAGAGGCATCGTTTCCCCCGAGTCCTTCGGTGACTTTCATCGCCTTGTGGATCGCCCGTTTCCGGACGGAGGAAGTGTGGATGATCCGCACGAGGAACAGGATGAGGAGAAGCAAAGCGAAGAGAACGGCGCACAAACCGAAATAAACCCAAAAGGCGGGATACGGATTCAAGGCGAGGTAGACCTGGCCAACCATAATTTCAAATTATAATGACAAGAAACGGCCGCTTCAATTTACTTTCGACTAGAGGGACAATTTCGGCCCCTTTAAACGAAAAAAGCCACGAGACAATGCTCGTGGCTGAGGTCAATCGACGGGTTTTTCGCGGTTTTCGCGGAGGCCGAGCCGCTCATTGATCGCGACGCCTTGGATGATGAGCTGCATGACTTTTTCGAGCTCCATCCCCGAACGATAATCGGCCGGGCAGACATAATTGACGCGCCCGTCCGTATAGAGATCATGGACTTTTTCTTCTTTGCCCCGCGGATAGACGGCGATCGATTTGCCGCCGTTGTTCTTCGCAATGATCATGGCGGGGATATCGGTCATCCCATCGCCGATGTAGACGATGTTGCTATAAGGGATCCGCCGATCCGGGCGCTTCTCGTTCACGCCGACGTCATCGGTCGCGTCATAGACGCCTTTCGAGATCCGGAAGAAGTATTGGGTTTTCTGGGTGTAGTTGATCGCCAATTTCGGCCAAGTCGGCTCTTTGGTTTGCTCATCAAAAAGGAATTCGCAGGCGTAGACGACCTTGAATTCTTTGGCGATCGGGCAGCCATCGACGATCTCTTTGTTGCCCGAAGAGATCAGATAGTGCTCGATCTTGACGCCGCAGCTGTCGCCGAAATCATTGATCCGCTTGAACCAGGTGAGGACGCCGGGGAAGAATTCGATGGCTTTGCCTTGCTCAGCCAGCCATTCTTTCGTCATCTTGATCCCTTTTTGCTTCGTCATAGCGCACATCATATAAAGATAGGATAAGGTGCGTTCCACCCCAGACTTATTCGAGAATTCGGTGGTCTTTCCCCAGAATTCGGCCGGGGTCATCCCCAAGGAGGGAATGAAACCGAAATTCTGCATGTCGGAGGTCGCTAAGGTGGAATCGAAATCGTAGAGGATGGCAACGATCGGTTTTTTACTCATAAGTTTCCGCCCTTTTTCTCCCGGGCTTACTAGTGTAAACCCCTTATTCCATCCCGTCAAATGAGCCCTTTTGCCCTTCTCGATTTGCCCTTTGGCTAAGAGCCTCTTAAAATAGACTCCATGGACAACGGGCTTGTCGCTTTGATCTGGATCGTCACCCTCGTGGGGCTCGCCTATCTTTTCTTGGCGATTTACACGATCATCGTTTTGGTCGATTTCAAAGGAAAACTCCGCAAAAGGCTTGTGGCTCTCTCGGTCGTCTATGCCGAAAAGAAGGAGATTCTCCTCTCGCTCTACGCCCTTTACCAGAAGGCCAAACTGCCTTTGGACAACGAGATCAAGCTGGCCAAAAAGGATGCCGTCTCCCTTTCGACGGAGGCCGAAGACGAGGAACAGTCGATGGCGATCGTGAACTCGCTCACGGTCTTCCAGCGCCGGCTCTCGCTCCTCGGTGAAGAGGAGCGCTATATCCAGCAAAGCCGCGACTATGTCTCCTACATGAACAGCTTGAAAGACCTCGACAATAACTATCACCGGATCGTGGCGGCCTATAACGCCGACTTGGCCGGCTATGAGTATTGGCGCAAACGGTATATCTATCGCTGGCTGACCTGGGCCCTCGGTTTCCGGAAGCGGGATCGGCTGGCTTAAAAGAGCAGTTCGTAATCGACGAGGCCGTCATAGAAATCTTTTTCGTGGCTGACGATGATGACTCCGCCTTGGTAGCGTTCGATCGCGTCGAACAAGGCGTCTTTGGCTTTTTGGTCGAGATGGTTGGTCGGCTCATCGAAGACGAGGAAGTTGCTCTTTTTAAGCGTCATCACGGCAAAGCGGGCTTTGGTGACTTCGCCGCCCGAGAGCTCGCTCATCGGCCGAATGGCTAAGTCTTTGCGGACGCCCACGGCGCCCAAAGCGCTTCGGACTTCGGTGTTCGTGAGATTCGGATGGACGTTATGAACATAAGCGAATGGGGTTAACGAAAGATCGATCTTCTCGTCTTGGTTGTAATAGTTCACCACGGTTCCTTCGAGCCATTTGAAGGAGCCTCCTAAGGCCGGGATCGTTCCGAGCACCGTCTTGAGGAAGGTGGTTTTCCCCACGCCATTTTGGCCGAGGATCGCGATCTTCTCGCCTTGAAGGAGCGTGAAAGTGATCGGATCGAGAAGCGGGTGGTCGTAGCCGATCGAGAGCTCCTCGACCTGAAGCGGCTTCTCGCCGACGTTGTGGGTAAAAGGGAAAGAAAAGAAGACGCGGCCTTCCTCTTTGCCTGGCTCATCGAGAACCTCGAGATGGGCGAGCCGGGCCCGGTGGCTTTTGGCGGCTTTGCTCGACGTGGCCCGAACGATGTGCTTCGCGATGAAAGTCTCTTCCTTCTTGATATAGCGCTGCTGGGCTTCGTAGTTCTTTTCGTATTGCTCTTTGTCGAGGGCGTGCTGGCTTAAGAAATAATCGTAGTTGCCCTTATAACGGGTCAGGGTTTGGTTCTCCAAAACGAAAACCACGTTGGCGATCTTCCGAAGGAATTCCTGGTCGTGCGAGACGACGAGGAAGGCTTTCGGATAGGAGATGAGATACTCGGAAAGCCAGGCGACTTGGGTCTGGTCGAGGAAGTTGGTTGGCTCATCCATAATGAGGACGTCCCGTTCCTCGAGAAGCATCTTCGCCAAATAGGCCTTTTCGCGCTGGCCGCTCGAAAGCTGGTGGAGCGGAACCTGAAGCTGGGCTTTGTCGAAGCCAAGCCCGTCGGTGAGCCGGCCCACTTTCTCTTGAAGGCCATAGAAGTTATTTTTATCGAGGTCATCCTGCAAACGTTGGGCTTTTGCCAGGATTTTTTCAAAATTATCGGGATCCTCCGCCGACTTCTGGTAGAGGCCTTCCATCTGCTTTTCTTCGTCGAAGAGGTTCTTCCAGACGCCATAGAGATAGGCTTCGACCGGCATGTCTTGCTGGACTTTGAGTTGCTGATCCAAATAAGAGAAGGTGACCCCATTCGTCCAAAGGACTTTGCCTTCGTCGGGCTTGATCTGGCCCACGATCATATTGAGGAGTGTGGTCTTGCCCGAGCCATTGACGCCGACGAGGGTGCAGTGCTCGCCGTTATTGATCTTCATCGAGACCGACTTATAAAGCTCCTTGTCGGAGTAGTTGAAGCTGATGTTTTGGAGTTCTAAGAGAGCCATAACGGGTGAAAATATAGCATGCTTCACCCGAAGAAGATAGGGAAAGAAATCAGAGTTTTCGGCCTAAAACATAACTGCCGGGAACATGATAGAGCGTCTTGAAGTGATTTTTATGGTAGAAGGCGAGGGCATGGACGTGGGACGAGCTGACGGCGAGATAGACCTTTTTGACTTTAGCCATTCGGAGGGTGATCACGAGATTTTCCATGAGGCGGCTTCCGATTCCCTGATGCTGGTATTCGGGGAGGATGTCGATATGGAGATGGGCGCGGTAACTCGCCCAGAAATGGCAGGCGAATAAATAGGCTTTCTCTTGATGGTAGATATGGGGGTCGGATGCCTTGAGAACCGGCAGGTATTTCGCTTTCATGACGCGAACGAAGGAGGCCTGATCGAAGGACGAAAGGATGTAGCCGATGATCTTGTCGTGGGCCACGGCGACGAAACAATGCCCTTGCTCCTCATTGAGATAATAATCGGCATAAAGAAGATAAAGGGTCTTCGGATGCTCGAGAAGATAGGGACTGGTGCAGGTGGCGCGGCAAATCTCCCGCACTTGGGGCAGATCTTCGATCGTGGCTTTGCGGATCAGGATCGGTTCCATTAATCCCTCCTCTTGAATTCGCTATCGACGTCTTTGCTATAGGCGAGGAAATGAGGAAGCCGGGCCCATGCTTTCGGGTTCGTCGTGGGGGTGTCGAAAGGAAAACTCTCTTTGAAGTAACGATTCGATTTCGCCTGCCAATCCCCTATGAAATCCTTGTAATTCCCTTTCGGAATGCCCCAAAGGGTGGCCGAAAGGATCACAGCCCTGGCATTGAACTCAAAGGCGAATTTCTCGGGGCTCCGATAATATTCCGACCAATAGCAGAGCTCGCTCCCGAGGACGTTCTGAGGCCGCTTGATCCCCGCGAGGATCGGCTCGAAGCGGAAAGTCTTCTTGAGCGGCATAAGGCAATAGGGGTTTGATGCGTACGTTGAGAAGAAAGGCGAGATGATGGCTTTCTGGCCCTCGTTGATGAGGCGGATGGCCCTCCGCTTATTCCCGGGCTTAACCAGTTCCCAGACTTCCATGATCGCGTCTTCGTCCTTCCGGTGGAAGCCATCATTCCAAAAGAGGGGAACGATATCCCGTTGGCGGAGGTCTTGGCGCAGCTCTTTCTGAAAGTCCTGAATCAAGCCTTGTTCGTTCTTGAGATTTTCCTCTTCGATCCGCTTCTGGCAAAGGGGGCAGTCTTTCATCGCCGTCGGCTTGATCTCGTCGAAGCCCAGATGGAAATAATGGGCCTTGAAAAGATAGGCGGCCTCCTCAACGAGTTCTTTCATGAACTTCCGGGCTTCCGGATTTCCAAGGCAAAGGGTATGATCGAAAATCCCAAAGGAAGTCGGAATATCAAAGGGCTTCTTCGCGCAGCTATATTCCGGGTAGGCCGAAAGGATGGCCGAAAGGTGCCCGGGCATATCGATTTCCGGGACCACTTCGATCCCCCGGTCTTTGGCGTAAAGAAAGATCTCTTGAATGTCTTCTTCGGAATAGGCGAAGGAATAGGGGCCCTCGACCCAATTCTTTTTGCCCGTTTCCCAGCCTTCCAAGGTCCCTTTGCGCCTGCTGGAAGAAAGAAGACGCGGGCATTTTTCCAAGGCGATCCGGAAGCCTTGGTCATCGGAAAGATGCCAATGGAACACGTTGTAGTGAAGAAGAAACATCGTATCGAGGAGATTCTTCACGAAGGCTTTCCCCATGAAATGCCGCGCCTCGTCGAGGAGGACGCCGCGCCAGGGGAAGCGGGCATCGCCTTCATAATGGCCTAAGGGCAAATACGATTGATGGTCTTGCTCGACGGCGAGCCCATAAAGAAAGGAGAGGGCGTTGGCCGGATTGCCCGACATCTGGATCTCCCCTTTTTCGATTTCGAGCGAATAAGCGTCTTTGGAGGGTTTTGGAAAAGGCGAGGGGCGATAAACCACCCGGATTTCGCCTTTTCCCTCAAATAGAGAATTGAGGTAGGCCAAAAGAGGATGATCCCCTTGAAGAACAGCCACGGGAATGTAAGTGGGCTTCATCGCCCCTAGTATAAGGGGTTTTGCGAGGACGAAAAGAATTATTTAACGGCCCGGGTCGCGAAGAAAGTGGGGATGTTCAGGTCGTGGAGCCTTCCCGAGCCATTCGTGTCTTCATAAAGATCCGTTAAATGGAAACCCGCTTCGAGTTGGCCGCCGATTTGCTCTTCCAGGGTATGAGAAAACTCAATGCCGCCATCGCTGGAACAAAGCTGCTTCATTTCTTCGGGGTTTTTGAGGGGGTTGAAGGGGAAGGAATTCAGGATTTCCTTTTCGTTTTCGTCGGTGATGAAATTGACGCCATTGTCGAGCCCGGAAAGGAGAATGCCGCCTTTCTTGAGAATCCGATAGCATTCTTTGAAAACGGGTTTGGCCTCTTCGATATAGACATTGGAGACCGGGAAGAAAATGAGGTCGAAAGAGCCATCCTCGAACGGAAGGGGCTTCGTCATATCACCCTGAACGATCGCGATAGGATAGCCTTCGCGTTCGGAGACCATCCGCTCGCTCTCGAGCTGGGCTTCCGTATAATCAAGAACCGTGCAAAACGCGCCTAAAGCAGCAAAGATCGGCATCTGTTGACCGCCGCCGGAAGCTAAGCCAAGCACCCGTTTGCCCTTGAGCGGCCCAAACCAAGAATGCGGAACGGCTTTGGTTGGGGTAAGAACGACGTCCCAAGTGCCTTTCTGGGCTTTGAGATAGGTCTCGTGGCCGATGGGCTGACCCCATTCCCAGCCATCCTTGATCCATTTCGTAATGGCCTTGGCATTGATGTCTTGGTACTTTTCCATTGTCTCATTTTACCTTAAAATAAGCAGGAAAAATAGATATTTACAAATACAAAAAAAGCCCTGATATTATCAGGACTAATTTTGCATTGGTGCGGGAAATGAGAGTTGAACTCACATGGGTTACCCCACACGCCCCTCAAACGTGCGCGTATACCAATTCCGCCATTCCCGCGGCGTGCTCAATTATAGTGAGGCGCAAAAAAGGAAGCAACACTTTTTATCCGAATTCAGCGGAACCCCTTATAGGAACTTCAGAATCAGGAAGTAAGCGACCACAAAATACACGAGAAGTGAGGAGACGTCGACGATGGTCGTGAGGAGCGGCTGGGAGACGATGGCCGGGTCTTTCTTGATCGCGGCGGCCCCCATCGGAAGGAGAACGGCGACGATCTTGCTCAAATATATGGCGACGAAGAGGGCGAGCGAGACGACCAAGCTGACCATCATCGAGGCATTGAAGAATTCCAGATTCCAGCACCGGCCGTTCCAGACCGAAGGCGCGATCCCGTTCACCACCAAATCGGTGAGGTCAGGGTTGGTGACGATGCCCAAATATTGTTCCAAAGTAAACCAAATGAAGCCGACCAAGGAAACGCCGGCAGCGATGATGAGCGCGCTCACGGACTCGCGGCGGAGAACCTTCCAGCATTCTTTTGTCTCAAATTCTTTCATGGCCAGCCCGCGGATGACGATGGCGATTGTCTGACCGCCGGCATTGCCGCCCGTATCCATCAAAACCGGAATGAAAGCGATGAGGATCGTGTAACCGTTGAACTGATATTGGAGTTTATCGACGACCATGGTCGAGAAAGTATCCAAAATCAAAAGGATGACGATCCAGGGCAAGCATTTGCGCGCCATTTGCCAAGGATGGGTCTCGAGATAAGTGTCCTCCATCGGGCTGACGGCGCTCATCTTTTCGATATCTTCGTTGGCTTCGGCGGTAATGACATCGACCGCATCATCGACGGTCACGATGCCGGTGAGGCATTCGTCATCGTTGAGGACCGCCACGGCGTTGAGGTCATAACGGCGAATGATGTTGGCGACTTCTTCTCGGTCGGTTTGCGCGTGCACGCTCGGGGCGTCCTTATTCATGATGTCGGAGAGCTTTTGATCTTGTTTGGCGAAAATCAAATCATCCAAGTCGACGGTGCCGACGAATTTACGTTTGTCATTGCGGACGAAAATCGTGTAGACGGTTTCGGCTTCCCGGCCGATTGTCCGAACCGCATCGATCGTGTCGCCGACGGTCTGGCTTTCTTTGAACTCCAGATACTCGGTCGTCATGATGGCGCCGGCGGTATCCGGCTTGTATTTCAGGATCTGGTTGATATCGGCCCGCATGTCCTTATCGGCGGCATGGAGGACCTTGATCGCGAGGTTGGCTGGCATATCGCCGACGGTATCGGCGAGATCGTCCGCCGCCTGCTCATTGATCAACTTGACGAGGTCTTTATCGGTCAGGGCCCGGACCAACTCTTCCTTCTTGTCTTGGCTTAAATCGTCAAAAAGAGGCGCGGTTTGCTGGGAATTTACGTCGCGGAAGAGAACGATCAGATCCTTGACGTCGAGCCCATCGGCGGCTTCGGCGATATCGATATCGGCGACCTCGCTGAAAATCCGGTCGAGTTCCGCCTTGTTCTTGGAGCGGACCACTTCGGCAAGATGCTCGGTGGAAATCGTCTTGACGATGACTTCCTCGGAGGTGTCTTGTTCGTTTAAATCAACACCCTCGCTAGGCGTGTCAAGCGGTTTTTGTTCGCGATCGTTGTCGTCCATTCTTTGAATCCGCGCCTTAGTCTAGGCTTTCGGCACAAAAAAGTGTTAGCAATTTCTTCTTGAAGCGGTTTTCTTTCTCTTAAGACTGCAAAGTCTTATAATGAAGCCGCTAAAAAGGAGCAAAAAGAAACATGGAATTGAAATTCTTAGTGGAAACCAGCGCTCGTCACATCCACTTGACCCAAGAAGCCTTTGACTTTTTGATGGATCAGAAGAATGCGCAGCTTGTCGTTCGCAAGGAGCTCTCGCAGCCGGGGCAATTCGTCTCGGATACCCGTTTGGATATTTATGGCCCGCTCAATCCGAAGACCGGCAAAGAAGCCTGCATCAAAGGCGTTTCGATCCTGGGACCTCTCCGGGATCATAACCAAGTCGAAATCTCGGGCACCGATGCTCGGACTCTCAAGATCAATGCCCCGGTTCGCGAATCGGGCGACGTCAAGGGCAGCGCTCCGATCAAAATCGTGAATCCGCTCAATGGCAAAGTTCTCGAACTCAAGGAAGGCTGCATCGTTGCGAAGCGCCACGTTCATATGACGCCGGATGATGCCAAAGTCTTTGGCGTCAAGAATGGCGACATCGTCAAAGTTCTGATCACCGGAACCGGCCGTGAGACCGTCTTCGGCGATACCGTGATCCGGGTCTCTCCGAAGTTCCACCTCGACATGCACATCGATACCGATGAAAGCAATGCGGCGTGGGCTGGCGGCGAAGTCTACGGCACGATCGTCAAATAATGGAAAAGACTTTCCGTTATAGCCCCAAGAACGTCTGCTCGCGCGAGATGATCATCACCTATGATGGTGACAAGATCGTCAAAGTGCAGACGATCGGCGGCTGCCCCGGGAACACCCAGGGCGTCAATAAGCTTGTCGTCGGCAAAACGTTCGATGAAGTGATCGCCGAACTTCAAGGGATCAAATGCCCGGGTTCCGCGACGCGGATGACCTCTTGCCCCGACCAGCTCGCGAACGCTCTCCTTGCTCTCAAGTCTCAAGAAGCGAAATAACGAAAGAATGACCATCTCCTCTCCGGGGATGGTTTTCTTTTAGATGCATAAGCCTTGACTTCGAGTCAGCTCCAAGGAGTAGACTCTATGAGCCGAGAAGGAGAGAACCATGAAAGAATTACGGAATCAGCATTACGAGACGGAACGTTCGCTTTATAATCAAAAGGACCTGCACCTCGTCTCTTGCCGCTTTGAGGGGCCTTCGGATGGCGAGAGTCCGCTCAAGGAAAGCAGCGATATCTTTGCAGAATCTTGCTATTTTGACCTCCGTTATCCTTTCTGGCACGATGAAAAGGTCCGGATTTCCGACACGATTTTCACCGAGAAGAGCCGGGCGGCTTTCTGGTATGACCGCGATGTGGAAGTCACCCAGAGCCAACTCCATGGGATCAAAGCCTTCCGGGAATGCGCAAACGTCACGCTCAAAGACTGCGATATCGTTTCGCCGGAGTTTCTTTGGCGCGATGATCAGGTTGTCATTTCCCATTGCACCCTGACGAGCGAGTACGCTTTGTTCGAAGACAAGGACATCCACGTCGATCATCTCACAATGAATGGCAAATACTCGTTTCAATACGTCCAAGGCGGCGAGATCGCTCATTCGGAGCTTCACACGAAAGACGCCTTTTGGCATAGCGAGAATCTCACGGTCAGCGATAGCCTGATCGATGGCGAATATCTTGGCTGGTATTCCAAGAACCTCCATTTGGTCCGCTGCCACATCAAAGGAACTCAGCCGCTCTGCTATTGCCAGGGGCTGGTTTTGGAAGAGTGCACGATGGAGAATGCCGACCTGGCTTTCGAATACAGCGACGTCCAAGCCGATATCCGAGGCGGAATCGTTTCGGTGAAGAATCCCAAAAGTGGCAAGATCGTGGCTGATTCGATCGGCGAAGTCATCCTCAAAGAGTCGAAATATCCTTCGGAATGTCTGGTTCAAATTCGGAAGTGAATGACGTTTCCCTCTTTATAAAGGAAAAGATCGTTTTCCTTGATAGAGGATTATCCGGGGTCTAATATAATGCCCGAGACGAAAAGTCTTGCATCAAGAAGCGCCCTCCGTTAAGGACTGAGACAGAGCGCTAGCAACTCCTCGAACGAGGTAAGTGCTTGTCCCGAGACGGAACCCCACATTCCGTAACGATGCGAGAACAGGAGCGCTACGAGATTGAGGCCTTCCACCCTGTGGGAGGTATTTTTTGTCTCAATGCTCGCCCGAAGGAAATAGGAGGTATTTTCATGGCGAAAGAAAAAGTTCTCTTCACGTCGGAGTCGGTGGCTGAGGGCCACCCGGACAAAGTCTGCGACGCGATTGCCGATGCGATTTTGGATGCCTGCTTGGTTGGCGATCCCTCGAGCCATGTGGCCTGTGAGGTTTTCGCGACGACCGAGTATATCTTGATCGGCGGAGAAATCACTAGCAAATCCCATGTGGATTATGAAAAAGTGGCCCGTCAGGTTTTGCGGGATATCGGCTACACATCCCCCGAAGTCGGCATCGGATGCGACACTTGCCGGATCGATGTCCGGATTAAAGAGCAATCCCCCGACATCGCGATGGGCGTCAACCGGGGCAAACTCCTCGACATGGGCGCCGGCGACCAAGGCTTTATGTTTGGCTACGCGACGGATGAGAGCTCGGGCTACATGCCCCTTCCGATTTCGATCGCCCACAAGCTTGTGCGGACCGCGACGATGATGCGGAAGGCGGGACAGTTCCCCCATTCGCGTCCGGATATGAAGAGCCAGGTCACGATTGATTACACCGACCCGGACGAGATCAGGATCGACACCGTGCTCATGAGCTGCCAGCACGACCCGGATGCCCAGATGGATGAATTCCGGAAATTCGTCCATGAGCAAATCATGATTCCGGTCGCCGAAAGCTTCCATCTCAATACCGATTTCAAGTTCTTGGTGAATCCAACGGGCCGCTTTGTGATCGGCGGGCCGCTGGGCGATACCGGCTTAACCGGCCGCAAACTGATCGTTGATACCTATGGCGGAAGCGCGCGGCATGGCGGAGGCTCTTTCAGCGGGAAGGATCCTTCGAAGGTGGATCGTTCCGCTTCTTATTACGCGCGCTATATTGCCAAAAATCTCGTTGCTGCCGGCGCCGCGGATCGCTTGGAAGTTCAGCTCTCTTACGCGATTGGCGTTTCCAAGCCGATGTCGATTGGCATCGCGACGTTTGGAACCAAGCATTATTCGGATGAGGCGATCCTTGAGGCCATCGATAAGTTCTTCGATTGCCGCCCGGGGGCCATCATCAGCCAGTTCAAACTCACTACCCCGTCGTTCAAATATTTGGATACGACGAATTATGGGGCGTTTGGCCGGCCGGACCTGGATCTCCCGTGGGAGCATCTCGATAAAGTCGACGCGCTTAAAAAATTCTTCGCCTCGAAGCATTGATACTTTAGAGGAGATCAAACGCCTTGGACGGCATTCCGAGGCGTTTTTTCATTCGTGCCAAAAAGAACGAGGAAGCAAAGGGCAAAAATCAGGAAATCGGTTCCGATGATCGCGAAATAGAATGGGACGCTGGCGCCACCGAGATAGATGCCCGACAAGATGGCAAAGGCCACGCTGGCGATCACCACGAGCCCGGCGGAGATGAAAAGCGGAATCGAAAGATTCTTTTTTAAGAAGCTGGCAAATCCGAAGAATATCTCATGGATCAGAAGGGCGATCACGAAGAGGACGGCGGTTAAAAAGAAATTGCTGAAATTCGAAGACATGTTTCCGCACGAAGAGGAACCGGAGGAACTTGAGGACGAGAGGACGCTGGAAGCGCTGCTTGAGGAGGTGACAATGCAAGCATGGGAGAGGGCGTCGATCAGCCCCGAGAAGAAAACCAAAGCGAAGAGCGTGATCGCCCAAAGGACAAGCCCGGGAATCGACATCCCAAAGGCGGCGTTTTTGTTCATCTTGGCCCCTTTGACGCAAACGAGAATGGCGAAAACGGAAGGGAAGGCGATGACTAAGAGCTCAAAGACGTCCCCTAGGATGTCCTCATGCGAGACTTTGAGCAAATCGATCAAGGTGTAAACGAAGACGGCGATAAAAAGGCAAGCCGAGGCCCCGCTTAAAAGCCGGATGATTAATGAGGCCTTGTTATTAGAGGGGGTTGTCTCGAGTTGATTTTGGGATTCCGTAATTACTTTTCCTTCGATTCATCCTTATTATACACGGTCTAAAAGTGCGATGATTTTTTCGGGAAAAGATTTTCTTGTTTGATGGTTTCTAAGGTTTTCGGGTATTACCCTTTACCTTTTTAAAGGGCTAGGTAAAATAAAGTTGTAAGGGGTTACAGTACCCCCGGAGGAACATAGCCAATGAAATATCAGATTATCGGCAAGAACATCGAGGTCACCGATGCTATTCGCAGTGACATCCAGAAGAAACTCCACCGGATGGACAAGTACTTCGTCATCAATGATGAAGTGTTGTGCCGCGCGGTTGTGAGCGCCTTCAAAGTTGGAGCGAAGGTCGAGATCACAATCTTCACGAAAGAGATGGATTTCCGGACCGAGGTTCGCAACGACGATCTCTATGCCGCGGTTGACTCGGCTATCGATAAACTTGAAGACCAAATGCGCCGCTTGAAGACCCGGATGGAAAGAGGCCACAATGCCCCCAATGGATTAGGCAAGTCGATCGCGTTTGAGAACTTCCAGGAAGAGCAAGAAGATGCTAAGGCCGAAGAGGTCGTCCGCACGAAGTCGATCTACCTTGAGCCGATGACTTTGGATGACGCGATCACCCGCATGGAAGCTTTGGGCCATTCATTCTTCATGTATCTTGATACGGATGATGAAGAAATCTCGGTGGCTTATAAGCGCTTGGATGGTGGCTACGGCGTCATCCAAGCGGAGAACAAAATCAAAGTTGATTCTAAATAACAATCTAGAAATAGGATTAGGGAGCATCGCTCCCTTTTCTTTTTCATTTTACAAAGTTAACCAACAAACATAAATGATTGTATAACTGTTTTTTGTGGCGTATAATGTCGTCGCATGAAAAAGACGCTTTCAAAAAAGAAAATCAAAGGGCACGAGTACTATTACCTGAGCTTTAGAAAGGGAGGTAAATTGACTTCCCTTTATTTAGGAAAAACCTCTTCGCTTAAATTCAAAAAATACCTGCTTTCTTTGACTTCCAAATCGCGGCTTGCTCCATTTGAAAAAGCCCGGCGCGAAAACTTCAAAGCCGGTGCCCCCGTGATCACAGTGGAAGAGGGGTATCTTGTCTATGCATACAAGAACGGGATCAAAGAATATCGAGACTCTAAAATGCGGGTTGTGAAAGTGGTGGAGAGTCATGATTGATGACCGTCCTCAATTGATCCTGATCTGTGGGGTCACTGGCAGCGGGAAGACCACCTTTCGGGAATGCTATAAGAATTCGTTCCTCCAATCGCTACCCCTCCTGTCTCTCAACGAAGGTTTGGAAACGGGAGAATCCTTTTGCTGCGAAACCAATCTCACGAACCAAACCCAGTTCACCCTCCTTCAAAAGGCGAAAGAGAAGGGGTACATGATCAAGGCCTACTACCTCTTTACGGGGAAGCTGCTCTCTTCGGCTCGAGCCCGGGTCCGTCAGGTCGCGAGAGGGGAGCCGTTTGAGGAAGCCCTTTTCAAACGGACTTACGAAGCCTCTTATAAAGGCCTTTTGGATCTTTACAATTACGCGGAAGTCATTTTCTTCATTCGCAACCAAAGCGCCTTTGAGTTCCTTTCCGCCTATGAGCCTGCCGTGACGAGCGAGCCCGTTTTTGCCAAAATGGTGAAATCCTTGAAGACCAGCGTCGACCATTTGCGCTAGGTATCTCTTTTAGAGATAATGCTTCTTTTTAATGGGTTGGCAGTGTAAAATACTCTCCCGATGGCACTCAACAAAGTAATCGCAACTGACCTTGACGGCACTTTGTTCTATCCGCGCAAACGGATCAGGATGATCTCTAAGGACAACCGTTCCTTCATCAATAAGTTCATGGATGATGGCGGTAAAATCCTGCTTGTCAGTGGCCGCAACCGTTACTTTGGCGAGAAAGTTGCCCAGAACCTTCACCGTCAGGTCGATGTGGTGGGCTGCAATGGCTCCTTCATCGTCTCGGAAGGGCAATTGGTCAAAGAGTCTTTCTTCAATCAGTCCAGTCTGAAGAAGATCCTGAATGAAACCTGCCGGGAGTACAAAATCCCGCTGGTGATGCTCTTCACCAAAAAGCACAACCTGGTCATTCCTCATACCGGAGTGGGCTGGTTCACCGGACTCTGCTATTCGACTTATGAGTTCTTCCAAGGGACTTATCGAGAGCCGGTGATTCGGAGCGACAAAGTCTATTACGAGGAACTCGAAGGCGGTGAAGTCTACAAGGCGATGCTGTTCTTCGGGGTCACCGGGAAAGCGAAGGTCAAAGCGCGCGAAGCTAATAAACTTCTTCGCCTTCGTTACCCCGATGCGGAGTTCTCTTGGGTTGAGCAGTGCATCGAGATCACGCCGAAAGGCGCCTCCAAGAGCGAAGGGA
>DAIQMS010000019.1:0-24771 GCA_036788815.1 Bacillota bacterium | reverse complement strand
CGCAAAGCCCCCAAAAGAAAGGAAGGGATTCTCCATGAACGAAAACGAAGACAAGAATTCCTCCCCTTCGCCCAAAAAAGAATCCTCGCTTTCTTTCCCGCGCGTCAAAGTCGAAACTCCCGAGCATCGGGAAAAACGCCATCTCCGCGAGCAAAAAGAGCTCGTCTATCGGGAAAAGCAACTCGCCAAGCCCCCGCGGCCCCTGTATCTTTTCTATCTCTTTTTCGTCCTTTGCTTAGCCTATATCGTCGATGAGGCGGCCTCCCAGATCGGCAGCCAGTTCCAAAGCAACATCATCGAATCCTTCTTCGAGATCGATGGCCGCGATTACACGAGCGGATTGGCCCTCATGAGCCAAATCGGGCTTTCCTTGACCGCCCTCGATCTTCTGATCCTCGTCTACAAACCTTTGTCGGACCGATTCGGCCGCAAGCCGTTTTTGGTCCTCAACACCGGCTTCATGGCCCTCGGATTATTGATTATCTCGTTGGCTCATAATCTCGCCGTCTATATGGTCGGAAGCATCATCGTGGGCTTCTTCATCGGCGAGGACGTTCAGGTCGTCTACATTCTCGAAAGCGCGCCCCGCAATCGGCGCGGCATCGCCTTTTCCTTGGCCAAGGGCATCGCCATTTTAGGCACGATGATCATCCCGCTTCTCCGCCAGACCTTGATGATGAACCAGGGCGAGAAATGGCAGGATGTCTATCTCGGGGTGGCTCTCTTTGGCTTCGCCGTGAGCGCGATCGCCCTTTTCTCTTCGCGCGAGTCCACCGCCTTCCTCGAAAGCCGGATCGCCTATCTCAAGATGACCGATGAAAAACGGGAAGCCCTCAAAATGAGCAAAGAAGAAGAGAAAGCCTCCCAAGGCGGTCTCTTCGATGGGCTCCGCTTCGCCTTCAGCCATAAGCAACTACGGAATCTCCTCTGCGCCTCGTTCTTCATGCTTTTCTCTTCGGCGGGCACCGGCACCTATGAAAGCATCATGTCAAAGACCGCCGGAATGGGCGACGCCGACATCACATTCGCCCTTTGGTTCTTCATTTTGGGCAATGCCATCTTCGTCATCATCCCCGGCTTTGTGAGCGACCGCTTCGGCCGGAAGAAGAGCGCCCTCGTTTTCGCCCTGATCGCCATCGCCAGCTATAGTGCCTTCTTCACCGGAAGCTGGCTCAAGAACTACCCGGCTTGGCTCATGGGATTGTTGGCAGGCGTCTTCAGCGGCTCCTTCTGGGGCTCCAACGATAACTTCTCCTCGATCATGGTGGGCGAAAGCACCCCGACCAACCTCCGGGCCAGCGTCATCACGGTTCAAAGCCTCATCAGTGTTTCGATGCTATTCGGGAGCCTCATCGCTTCGGGGATCGCCGCTCAGTTCAGCATTGATTACCTCGGACTCGTCTATTTCTGCTATTCAATTCCCGGCATGGTGATCGCTCTTCTCTTCCTCACCTTTGGGGTGGGCGAGACGAAGGGGATCGACCTCGAAAAGGTCACCGGCAGCGAATGGGACATGCCGAAAAGAGCACGTTAAACGCTTAACGAAGAAAAAGAGGCCTGATGGAAAGGCCTCTTTTCAAAATAGCGGCAGGATGTCGCTCAGTTTGCTCAAGGAATGTTCCGCCAAGGGGCTCTGAGCCGAAGGAGAGATCCCCGCGGAATGAAAGCCGCCATTCTTCGCAGCGAGGAGTCCGCTTTCGGCATCCTCCACCACCAAACACTCTTCGGGTGGGAGAGCGAGTTTCTTCGCCGCCAAAAGGAAGACTTCGGGATTCGGCTTCGAATGGGTGATCTCATTCCCGTCGGCGATCGCATCGAAGGCTTTATCGAGGCCAATCTTCTCAAGAATGAGCATCGTGTTCTTCGAGGAGCTCCCAATCGCCATCGGGATCTTTTTCTTCCGGAGACTCTTGAGCGTCAAAAGCACGTCCGGGGACACCGAGGCGGGGCTCATTTGATTCAAGAGTTCGCGGTAGAGGGCGTTCTTCTTCGAGCAAAGAGCCTCTTTTTCTTCTTCCGTGTAGGGACGATGAGCTTTTTGGAGGATGATCTCCAAAGACGCCATCCGGCTCACGCCCCGAAGACGGTTATTGATCAATCTGTCGAAAACGACCCCTTCTTGATCGGCGATCCTCTTCCAGGCTTCGTAATGATATTCATCGGTCGAACAAATGACCCCGTCGAGATCGAAAATCACACCAGATAATTGCTTTCCTGCTTCCATTTTATTAAAAAGAACCTCAGGCTTTTTCGTCTTTGTCCTTTTTGAGATTGATAATTTTGATGGTCAAAATGATCGAAGCCAAAATCAAGGTGATGATGTTGGCGATCATGACGGCGAGCAGCCTGAAGTAAATCCCATAGGCGGCCCAGCAGATCGTCCCGAAGACGAAGAAGATATACATCAATAAGGAGATGTTCTTCGTATCCTTAGTCCGAATGCACTTAATCGCCTGAGGCACGAAGGAGATCGTCGTCCCGACCGCTGCAATGTAACTGACGACTTGGAAGAAAACATCCCAATTCATGATTTGATACCGCTTTCGCGTTAATTGTGCCCTCTTTTTAGAAAACCGCAAGCAGCAGGCCAAGGAATCCGTATAATAAGAACAAAGGAACGGAATGCGATATGGAACAACAATTGAAAAACTACCTCGTCACGCAAACCAATCATTTGCTGAAGGCATCGTCGACCTGCCCCGAAGCCAAAGCGGCCGCCAAAGCTTTTCTCAAGGCCTTGGGAACGCCGAAAGAAAAGGAAGTCACCCTCGCCTACTTCAACGAACTCGCTGAAGACGTCACCGGAATCGATGACCTCTATGCCTTTGCCAATTCCGCGTACGCCGAGAAAGAATTCGGCAAGGAAGGCGCGAAAGCCTTCCGGGTTCACGTCGAGGAAATCAAAGCCAAAGGCGTGAAGTATTGCGACTGCCCCGCTTGCACAGCGGCCCAAGCCATCTTAGCGAAACGCGATCAGTTCTAATTCGTTTCTGAAAAGATAAGCTTCCGAGAGCCAAAGGGTACTCGGAAGCTTTTTCTTTACATTCCTAGACTTTCCATACTGATGGTTAGTCGTTAGAATTAAAAAGGAAAGCGGGGTAAAGTCGATGAAGAAAGACTATGCCCTTAACGACGACAGCATCGCCATTGGGACGTCCGTCAAAACCGGGAAGATCCAACTTGCCGTTGTTTTCGGATCCGCTCTCGTTCTATTCCTTTTCGCGATTTTGATTTGGGCCGGGGTCCTTCAGGCTGGTGATAATGCCATTCTGATCGGCGTCGCTTTGGCTCTCTTGGCCTTAGGCATGCTCGTGATCGATGCTTTCGGCTTCTTCCGGATGGAAGGCGTTGAAGGCGAAACGGTCACGATCACGAAGGACTCCGTGAAAGTCGTCCAGAAGAAAGCCCAGCGGGAGTTCCCGAAGGCCGAGATCGCCAATCTTTCGCTCAAGCATTCGAATAAACTGACTTCAACCTGCTCGCTCCTCCTCGAATTCGAAGACGGCAAGAGCCTCTATCTCGGCTTCTTGGCCATCCCGCAGAATGAGCTTCCGCTCGTCAAAGAAAAAGCCTTAGCCCTTTGGGCAAATCCGAAAGAAAGCAAATAAACCCATTTAATCAAATCCATCAAACGAAAACCGTTTGGGTGATCAGATCTTTTCGCCGCTGAAGGCATCATAGAGCGCGTTGACCGCGCCCACGAAGTCGGCGTTGGAGACCCCAACGATGATGTTGATTTCCTCGCGGCCTTGGTCGATCAGTTTGATGTTGATCTTCTTCTCGCCAAAGACAGAGAGAATCCGGCCCGAGGTGCCAGTCTTTTTGACCATGTTCCGGCCCACCACGGCGAGAAGGGCGATGTCGTCATCCTCGGACAAAGAGAGGACTTCCGGCAGCTTCTTGAGGTCGGCGATCAAATCATAATAACGCTCCTCCACTTTCGCTTTCTCAACGACGACGGAGAAGGAATCGATCGAAGTCGGGATGTGCTCGACCGGGATGTCATAATGCTCAAAAACATGAAGGACGGCCAAGATCGCCTGGAGCTTGCCCACGCCTTTGGCCTTCACAAAGGTCAAAGCGATGAAGCCTTTTTTCCCGGTGATGCCCGTGATGAGATGGGTCTTATCCGGCGTGGCTTTCTTGATCAAGGTCCCACCTTCTTCCGGATGGTTGGTATTGAGGATCTCCAGCGGGATCTCCTCATCCTGTAACGGCAAAATCGTCTCTTCATGGATCACGTTCGCGCCCATATAGGAGAGCTCACGCAGCTCATCGTAAGAGATCTCTTTGATCTTGCGAGGATCCTTGATGATCTTCGGATCGGCCATATAGAAGCCAGATACATCGGTCCAGTTCTCGTAGAGATCGGCCTTCGCGCCTTTGGCCAAATAGCTGCCCGAAATATCGCTGCCACCGCGGCTGAAAAGAGCGATCTTCCCATTCGGGTAGGAGCCATAAAAGCCCGGCATCACGAAACGTTCGTGAGCTTTGACCGCTTCCGCGATCGAGAGAAGCGTCGCTTTCTCATCGACTTTGCCATCGTAGGTGAAATGAATGAGGGAGGCACTGTCGACGAAATCGACGCCGAGATAGGCACTGAGGAGTTTGGCGGAGAGATATTCGCCCCGGGACACCAATTCTTCTTCGGAGATGCTCGCGTCATTGAGCTTCGACTCGATGAGAGCAAATTCCTTTTCCAAAGCGGACGGGATTTGCAGGTCTTTTTCGATTTTGAGGTAGCGTTTCTTGATCGAATCGAAGATCTCGTGGTAGTCCACATGGTACTTCAAATGCTGATAGGTAAGATAAAGGAGGTCGGTGACTTTGTTGTCTTTCGCCTCGCTCTTTCCGGGCGCCGAAACGACGACGTAACGGCGGGAAGGGTCGCTCAAAAGAATAGCTTTGACCTTCTTGAATTCCTCGGCGTTGGCGAGGGAGGAGCCCCCGAACTTGCAGACTTTAAGCATGTTTCTTCTCCTTTTCCTCAATGAGTTTGAGCGCGATTTGAACCGCGTTCGAAGCCGCGCCTTTGCGGACGTTATCCCCGACCGTGTAAAGAATGAGGCCGTTATCGGACGAAAGGTCTTTGCGGATCCTCCCGACGTAGACGCTATCGGTGCCGGCGGCCAAAGTCGAGACCGGATAAACGTGGTTCTTCGGATCATCGACTAAGACGATGCCCGGATAGGCTTTGAGAACCTCACGGGCCCGTTCCACCGAAACCGGCTTCTCGAATTCGGCGGCGATCATGACCCCATGGGCCACCGGAACCGGAACCCGAAC
This sequence comes from Bacillota bacterium, assembly GCA_036788815.1. Taxonomy (GTDB): domain Bacteria; phylum Bacillota_I; class Bacilli_A; order RFN20; family CAG-826; genus UBA4951. The sequence goes on along the minus strand of DAIQMS010000019.1, from coordinate 19,485 downwards.
GCAAGTCGCGGCGATCTTGAGAGCAGGCCGATGGAGGATCTTCCGGGTCTCATTCACCATCTTCATCTCTTCTTTGCTATAGCCGTTATCGAGGAAAACATCAATCTCCGGGATGCAGGTTTTGGCGATGTTATACGGGTAGAATTGCGGCGCTTCGCCTTTCTCGCAGCGCTCCCAATCGTCTAATCCCTTCTTGCCGCTTCCGCTCACGGCCTGATAGGTCGAATAGATAATCCGCTTCAAAACGAATTCGTCATCCAAAGGTTTGAGAGGAAGAACGGATTGGATGGTCGAGCAGTTCGGGTTCGCGATGAGGCGCGAATGGGTTTTGTAATCCTCGAAATTGACTTCCGGGACGATCAAAGCGCACGCTTCATCCATCCGCCAGCAGGAGGAATTGTCGATGACGGTCGCCCCTTCTTTGACCGCAATCGGCCCCCAGATCTTCGAGACTTCTCTCCCGGCGGAGAAGAGAGCGTAATCGACGCCGATGAAACAACCTTCTTTGAGGGCTTCGACCGGATACTCTTTACCGGCATAAGGAAGGGTCTTGCCCACGCTCTTTGCGGAGGCGAAAAGCTTCAAAGAGCCGACCGGAAGGTGATATTCCTCCATGACTTTGAGGAAGGTCCTCCCGACTAATCCCGTCGCCCCAACGACCGCGAAATGATACTGTGCCATAACGTTGCTCCTATTCCGCCACCTTGGCGATAAAGACGTATTTCTTCAATTCTTCCAAACTCGGATTCTCAAGCGTCTTGACTCGGCCGCTACCCTCTTCCGCGTAGAAGCGGCCTCTTAAATCTGGAACGAGAACGGCTCTAGCAAGCGGGACTTCAATCGGCATGACGGCTTGGTGAACAACTCTTTCCAAATCCGAAATCATCGCGCTGGCGGTCGGAAATTCCCCGGCGCCTTTTCCGATGAACGTTAAGGGGCCATTGGCTTTCGCCTCGACGCTCACGGCGTTGGTTTCTTCGAGGACATTGGCCAAAGGATCCTGGGCTTTAAGCAAAGTCGGCGCAACGAGAATCGAAAGACCATTTTGATAAGGATGGATATCGACGATCATCTTGAGGACGCGCCCCTCTTTTTGGGCGAGGGCTAAGACGTTCTCAGAAAGATGGGAAATCCCAAAATGGGGGATTTCCTCGACGTTCACTTCCTTATGGAAAAGAAGCATGGCCAAAATCGCGGCTTTGCGAATGAGGTCCAAGCCTTCGAGGTCGGCGGTCGGATCTTTTTCGGCAAAGCCTTTCGCTTGGGCTTCTTTTAAAGCGGCGTCAAAGGATGAGCCCTTCCCTACTTCCGTGAGGATGAAGTTCGTGGTTCCATTCATAATCCCACGAAGCAACGCCACCGAATCAAACGTCGCAAGCACATTGAGCGGATAAAGAAGCGGTATTCCCCCACCAACGCTGGCTTCGAACTGCAAGGCGGCATGATGTTCCTGGGCTAATGAGGCGTATTCCTTATAATGTTTCGAAATCGTTTCTTTGTTCGAAGAGATGACGGCTTTCCCAGCTTTTAAGGAAGCAGTGATGATCGGATAAGGGAGGGCGTCTCCACCCATGCACTCGATCACGACATTGATCGAAGGATCCTCAACAATCGTGCGGTAATCAGTCACCAAAAGATCGCCGAGTTCCGCTTTTTTCGTCGGGAGATCAAGCACTTTGGAGAGATAGACGAGCGGCTCCTTCTCGAGCAAGGCTTTGACCCCATGCCCGATCGTGCCATAGCCGCATAAGGCGACATTAATCATAGGCCAATACCTCCGCTTTCTTGATGTGCTCAAGCGATGAAAGTTTTTTGAGGAGATCCTCTAACGGAATCGCCATCGCTTTGATATTGATCATGAGGGTGATGTAAGCCAAACCATGAATCGGCATATCCTGCGAGATTGTGAGGACATTGGCTTTGCTCTCGCTGATGGCGAGAAGAATCGAAGAAAGAACGCCCGGATAATCCTCGGTTTTAAGAGAGAGGATGACTTTCTTCGAAAGGCTGCCCGTTGGGGCATAGACCTTGTCCTTGTATTTGTAATAAAGCGAACGGGCGATCCCGCATTCCTTGCAGGCTTCGCTCACGGAAAGATCATCATGGGCGATCTTCTCCCTCGCCTCGATGATTTTGGGGAACGAGGTAGGAAGAATCGACTTATGAACCAATAAGAAATCGCTGCTCATACAAGAACCTCCTTAACGGATGCGCCGTTCTTCTCCTCCGAGAGCTTGAGATAACGCCAGCCCTCGGGAAGGCGGGATGCCACCATTTTGGCGAAAACGTCTTTCTTCGCTTCATCATCCTTCCGATAAAGGACAAGGAGCGAAGAGCCCGCCCCGGAAATCGTGAACGGAAGGCCAGCCTCTTCGGCGGCTTTCTGGACGAGGTCCCCGTTATGGATGAGGGGGAGGCGATACGGCACATGAAGGCGGTCCTTCAAAAGATCCTTGAGCAAGGCAAGATCACCTTTTTCAAGGGCCTTGGGAAGAGAAGCAAGCCGCGAAGCGTCGTACGTGATATCCGCTAAAGCGTAGGTTTTCGGAAGGATGCCTCTAGCCATTTCCGTCGAAAGTTCCTGAGGACTCACGAGGAGCAAGAAGCCCAACTTCGGCGAAACGGAATGCCTTAACGACACCACTTCGCCTTTCTCGTTTTTATAAGAAGCGATGAGCCCGCCGAGAAGGCAAGGCGCGACATTGTCGGGATGGCCTTCAATCGAGGCGGCCAAAGAAAGCAGTCTCCCTTGCGGAAGATAATCCCCGGAAATCGCATTGGCGCCTAAAAGCCCGGCGACGATGCAGCTCGCCGAGGAACCAAGCCCCCGCGAAAGGGGGATATCCGAAGCGATCTGCGTGATCTCGACCGGCTGGTAAGGAAGGGCAAACGCCTCAAAGAAGCGATGATAGCTCTTGAGAATCAGGTTATCCTTTGTTTCTTCTTCGCCGACGAATCCTTTTAGGGAGTCTTCTTTAGCGGGAGCAAAACGGAAGGAATTAAAGAGCGAAAGCGCGACGCCCATCACGTCAAAACCAGGGCCGAGATTCGCGCTCGTCGCCGGCGCTTTGACCTCGTAAGCCAGTCGCGGCGAAATCAGTTTGGCGAACTCAATAGGGCTCACCGCTTTCTTCTCCGTTTGGCTCCGCAAAGCCTTTTGAAGCTGAATCGGCGCATTATCTCCGCAAATCGCGATTAATTTCGTAAGAGAGGCGAAATCATCGGCTTCTCCATCCCCTAAAGAGCCCATCACGGTCTTGGGGAATTTGAAGGGCGAGGCGGTCGCGACGACGAGGGCTTTCTTTAGGCTGCTCTTCTTATAAACCGCATAACCCACCGCCGTATGAGGATCGATGAGATAATGACCTTCTTGATAGGAAGACTGGATCGCGAATCGGGTCTCATCCTCATTCGCTGAGAAAGCGAGGAAATCCTTTTCAAGAGCCTCCAGCGTCTTCGAATCGACCTGGAACGTGCCTTTTTCTTTGAGTTCTTGCTCCCAAGAAGCGACTTTATGGTCATCGAGGCACGAGAGATAAAGTAATCGCTCAAGATTGGAGGAAACGAGGATATCCATCGAAGGCGAGTTGGTCTTCAAGAAAGAACGATGGATATCATAGACACCGCTTCTGAAGAAATCGGTGAGAACATCATTGGCGTTCGAAGCGACCACCAATTTCCCAAGGGGCAGACCCATCTTCTTGGCCAAATAGGCGGCGAAGATATCGCCAAAGTTCCCGGTCGGAACCACCACGTCCAAAGATTCGTTTTCTTGAAGGAATCCTTTTTGGACGAGGCCGATATAGGCAGCGTAGTAATAGACAATCTGCGGGAGCAAACGTCCGATGTTGATCGAGTTGGCGCTCGAATAACTCACGCCGGTCTCTTTTTTGAGAAGCAACTTCTTCACCAACGTCTGGCAATCATCGAAATTCGCGTTCTTTAAGGCGTAGGCCCTGCCTCGAGCGGAGGTAAAGGAAAGCATCTGTCTCTCTTGAAAAGGAGCGATACCGCCTTCGGGATAAAGAACCGAGACTTTCACGCGTTTCGAGGAAGCGAAGCTCGAAAGGACGGCACTTCCGGTATCCCCGCTTGTGGCGGTCAAAATCCGGACATCCCCCACTTCGGGATGCTTCGATAAGGCGACATCCATAAGCTGGGGGAGGAGCGATAAAGCCATGTCCTTGAAGGTCAAGGTCAGCCCATGGAAGAGTTCGAGGAAGGCCTGATCCCCAGCGACATGAAGATCGAATATCTTCTCGGGGAAAGACGAGGGCGAATAAGCCTCCGTCACGGCTTCGCGGAGTTCTTGATCCGAAAAATCGTCGAGGTAGGGCCTTAATAAGGAAAAGGCTAATTCCGGATAGGAGGCGCTTTTCAGGGTTTTATAGTCGACCGGCGCAATCACTTCCGGAAGAAAAAGACCGCCATCAGGGCTGATGCCCTCAAGAAGGGCAACGCTCGAAGAAACGCGAAGGGCTTTATTACGCGTCGAGAAGAACATAGGGTGGGCCCTCCTTAAATTGGGTTCCAGTATAGTTTGTATCTATTACGAATACAAGTGTATTTATTTTTTGGACATCTTTCGTCTTTTCCGAGAGGGCTATTTCTCTTTTCCCTTAGAAGGAGTATTATTTAGTAAGTAATTACTTAGTAAGTATTTACTTACCATTTAGTAAAAAAAGGAGAAAGCATGGATTTCATCGGAAGAAAAACGGAACTTAAATCGCTTGATTCTTTATACAAAAGCGATGCTTTCGGCCTCGCAATGATCTATGGCCGAAGACGGGTCGGGAAAACCGAACTCATTCTCGAAAGTTTGCGAAGAAGCTCATTGAAGAGCCTTTATTTCCAATGCAAACGGACTTCCGAAAAGGATAACGCCCTTTCGCTTTCTGCTCTTGCGGCCTCTTCGATCTCCCCGGAATTGCCTGCTAGCGAATCGATGGAAGCTTTGCTCCGCTATTTTTTGATCAAGGCACAGGAAGCTCCGCTAATTTTGGTTCTTGATGAATACCCTTATCTCAAAGAAAAATTGCCAGGGATCGACAGCATTCTTCAGTCTTTAATCCAAACCTATCGCGAAACAAGCCATCTCAAACTCGTTTTATTAGGTTCCTACATTTCTTCAATGAAGGCCACCATTGGAATGTCTAACGGCCCTTTGCGGGGCCGGGCCGATCTTGTCATCGATCTTTTAGCGATGAACTACAAAGAAGCTGCCCTTTTCACTCCAAACTACTCCAACGAGGAAAACTTTCTCATTTATTCCGTTTTCGGTGGAATCCCCTACTATCTCCGCTCGGTCGACGTTTCAAAGAGCGCTGAGGCAAACGTCAAGGAGCTCCTCATTAGCGAAACAGCCAAATTCGCTAAAGAAGCGGATTTCGTGCTAAGCGAGATTTCCGGTGAAGACTCGGCACGGGAGGTCTTCCAAGCTATCGCGGCCGGGCATCATGCTTTTGGAGACATTCTCAGCCACACCTCCTTCAAAAACTCAGCCGCTCTTAGTTGGTCTCTCAAAGAGCTTGGGGAAATGGAACTCGTATCCAAAGAAATCCCCCTGAATGAAAGACCCGATTCCCGAAAAGCGTTTTATCGTTTAAAAGACCCTTTCCTCGCTTTCTATTTTTGTTTTATTTTTCCCAACCTTTCCTCAATGGCCGTTTTGAGTCCAGAATCCTTTTTCCAGCATTTCATTCAAGAAGCCCTTTACCGTTCTTTCTTGCCGCGCTCCTACGAAGGGTTGACTCGTGAGTTCCTTGCTCTCAAAAATCAAAAAGGGGAAATTCAACCGCCCTTCTTAGCTTTGGGCAACGGAGTTTTCCATGACAAAGAAAAAAAGATCAACGGGGAATTTGACGGCGTTGGAAAAACGAACGATGGTCTCGTTTATTTTGAATGCAAATATGAGAAAAGTCCGATGAACCTTCAAGAAATTTGCCATCTTGAAGAACAGTTGAAAACCTGTTCGCTCCCTTATGTCAGCCTTGGCTTTTTCAGTAAAGACTCTTTTGAGGAAACAGCAACGCGTTACGCCCAGAAAAAAGGCTACGCTCTATACACCCTCGCCGATTGCTATCGCATAGATTAATCGTCAAAGAGTCATCGCTCTTGACAAGCGGACTTTTTGCTATCAAAATGAACAATGTTCACTTTGAAAGGAGATTATGAATTCAAAAATCACCAGCAAAGAAGAAATCCTCACCCATTGTCGCGCAATTGCCAAAACCGAAGGCCTCGATGCGATCACGATGCGCCACGTCGCCGAAATGACCCATGTCGCCTTGGGTTCGCTCTACCACTACTTCCCTTCCAAGGAAGAGTTGCTTCTCGAGAGCGTTCGCTCGATCTGGCACGACATCTTCCACGACGAAGGGGACGCTTTCCAAAAGAATGACTTTCTCTCGCTCATCCGTTATTTCTTCAAAGCGCTCGAGGATGGGGAAAAGCTCTATCCGGGCTTCTTCTCGCTCCACGCCCTCGCCTTCAGCGATATGACGAAAAAAGAAGGTGTCGAGGAACGAAACGGCATCTTCGCCCACATGAAAGACGAAATGCTTCTCACCCTCTCAAAGGATCCCAAAATCCGAAAAGGGGCCTTCGAGCGAACCTCACCAAAAGACTTCGTCGATCTCGTCTTCCTCGAAGTCCTCGCCATTCACCTGTCGCAGGCGGATAGCAAAAACGCGTTTCTGACGACGCTCGAACAAATGATTTATTAAGGAGATTTATTTATGGGACAAGCTATTGGCGAAACGTTATTCGATATCCTTTATCTCGGAAGCGTCATCACTTTCGGGATTCTCATGCTCGTGAAGAGCAAAGCCTGGGACCAGTATCGTCTTTTTGGTCTTATGGCCGTCATTCTCGGGGCGGGCGATTCGTTCCACCTCGTGCCGCGCTGCGTCGCCCTTTGGGAGAACGATATGGCGGGCAACGCCCCCTATCTTGGGATTGGCAAACTCATCACCTCGATCACGATGACCGTCTTCTACATCTTGCTTTTCTATGTCTACCGGCTTCGTTACCAAGTGAAGGGCAAACGCTGGCTCGATGCCCTTTGCTGGATCTTTGCCGCAGCCCGGGTCATCCTCTGCTGCTTCCCCCAGAACGAATGGACCTCGGCTACCCCGAACCTCGCTTGGGGCATCTACCGCAACATTCCCTTTGCCTTGTTGGGTCTTGAAGTCATCATCCTTTTTGCCCTCAAAGCCAAAGAGGATAAGCCCTTCCGCTTTATGGCCCTCACCATCATTCTCTCGTTTGGCTTCTACATCCCGGTCGTCCTCTTCGCCGAAACGACGCCTTGGGTCGGAAGCCTCATGATTCCGAAGACGCTCGCTTACGTTTGGACAGTCCTCATCGGCTTCTTCGCTCAGCGCGCTGCGCTTAAAAACGAGCCAAATTCAGGAGAAAAACAATGAAAAGAAATCTCGTCACATCCTTCGTCTATCTGCTCGGAGGCCTATCCTTCGGGGTCTTCTACCGCGAATTCACCAAATGGAACGGCTTCGCGGGCCGAACCACTTTGGCTTTCTGCCACCCCCATCTCCTCGTTCTCGGAATGCTCTTATTCCTCGCCCTCTATTTCGGGCTCAAGGATGAGCCGATCCTCAAGAGCTGGAAGTTCAAAACCTTCTTCATCGTCTATAACATCGGCTTGCCCGGCACCGTGATCATGATGCTGGTCCGCGGGATCCTTCAGGTCAAAGCCGTCAGTCTCAGCACCGGGATCGATGGGATGATCCAAGGAGTCGCCGGTCTCTTCCACATCACGCTTGCTCTCGGGATCGTCTTCCTCTTCCTCGCTCTCTTTGAGCGGCAGAAATCCCTTGAAAAAGCCAATAAAGCCAACTGAAAAAGAAAAGACAGAGCGCCGACAACGCCTGTCTTTTTTCTTTTTTAGAGATCTTTAGGATTCCGATGGACGGATTCCGAAGTCTCGAAGCCGTTCGGATAACGTTTCTCGAGTTTGTCGATGTTGCCTTGGAGCACTTCTTCAAGCGGCACCCCGAAAGCGGTTGCCGCCTCGGCGAGATACCAGGCGACGTCACCAAGTTCCTTGATAAGATGCTCTTTGTCGAGCTCGTGGCCTTGGCAGAGCCATTTCTTCACGATGTCGATCGCTTCGCCGGACTCCCCGCAAAGCCCCATCACGCTATTGAGAAGGATGTCTTTTTCCTTGAGGGCTGGGTTCAGGGTTCGCATCGCCTTACTTTGGTATTCATTGATTTCCATAAAAGTCTCTCCGGGCTTCATTATCGCCGATTTGAGACAAAAAGGAACGTTTTTGCCCTCATCCATCCGATTGTTCTTGCTTCTATGAAGAAGGATTGATATGCTACCGCGCTATGGTTATCACCAAAAGCTCCCTTTATTACAACCTGCTCGTCAACATCCCGGTCTGCTTCGCGCTCTCACTCGGCGGTGCTTTGGTGAACTCCCTTTCGATCGATTGGGCCAACTTCGGCATCAACTATGCAGTCTCCTTCGTTTTGGCGATGCTGATCGGCCTTTTCGTTCCCCTTACCGCGATCGGGCGTTGGTTCACCGGCCTCTTCCACGTCGATAATAAGACCTACACGAATAACCTCCGCTACCGCTTATTGGCGACCTTGATCTCCTCGCTCATCTTCTACTTGATCATCAGTCCGACCCTCACCGTCATGAACTACTTCTTGCTTGGGGCATCCGATCCGCTTAACACCTTGTATCATTGGCTCCTCAATTTCCCGTTCCTCTTCTTGGTGGGCTTCACCTCGACCTTGATCTCGGATCTTCCCGCTTATCGCGTCGCCCATACGGTCGACCCAAACTTCTAAGGAAAAACGAAAACGAACGCCTTAATGGCGTTTTCTTTTTGCCCTCCCATTCTATTGACAATGTGTAAATAGAATAGTAGCCTCAGGACGCAGGCGAAAACATGCGCAAAACCCCTTCGGTTTACGAAAAACAGCACGATGAACGCGAAGAAACGATTCTTTCTTCGACCAAAAAATTAGCGATCGAAAAAGGGCTCGCCGGGGTGACGATGGGCGCGATTGCCAAGCGGGCCAAAGTCTCGCGTCAACGGCTTTACCTTTATTTCCCGAATACCGATTCACTCTTCTATCGCATCCAGATTCAAGACATGGGCACCTTTACGAAAGACATTCAGATTGCCCTCGCCTTACTCCCCGAAGTGAGCGAGAGGGAAAAGCTTCTCTTGCTCACCCAGCATCTTTTCGATTATCGGAGAACCCATAGCGAGGATTTCCTTTTCACGAGCGAGTTCGACATCTATTACCGCGAACGGCGGGTCGATCCTGCTCTGCGCCAGGAATACGAAGCGACCTACAAAGACCTCGTCTTCCAAAAAGCGATTCTCTCCTTCTTTGAAGAAGGAGTCAAAAACGGCGAATTCCACAAGGATCTCGTCCCGGAAGATGCGACGTTCTTCTGGGCCAACACGTTACAGCTCATCCACGAGCGGCTCTCGATTTTTGAGCACAACGGGGAAGAGCATGGAGCCGATGAAGCCAAGCGATTTGAGAGCGAGGCGCTGAAAGCGCTGACCTCTTATCTCTTATAAGGAGGCCATTTTTATGGCAAAAAGATCGTTCTTCGATTCGCCCGTCTTCGACAGCAAGTGCAAACGCGCCGTCCCCGACAAAAAGGAGAAGATCTTTGGTTACCTCCTCGGCCCGATTGGCGGGCAGCTTCTCTATTTCTTGATTCAAACCTGGCTCAACGTCTACTACACCGACGTCTTGGGCCTCACCAAGATCAATAAGAATTTCCTTTTCTTATTCCCGCTCATCTCCGGCGTCGCCGTCGTCCTCTTTAACCTCTTATTCGGCTATCTGATCGACCGCACCCACACGAAGCAAGGCAAGGCTCGGCCTTACATCTTGCTCTCGGCGTTCCTCCTCCCCTTATCGGGCGCGCTTCTTTTCGCGATCCCCGATGACAACGTGACGGCGGAATACGTCCTCATCTGCCTCTCGTTCAACTTGTTCTTCGCGATTGCCTATGCGATCTACAACACCTCCTATAACCTGCTCGTCCCGCTCTCGAGCCGCAATTCCAAGAGCCGGAACGTCCTTTCGACCCTCTCGAATCTCGGCATGATGCTGGCCCAGGCGATCGGCAGCTTGTTCCCCAGCTTGATCTATCCGTTCATCGGCACTAACAAGAATCTTTGGTTCTTCGCGATGCTCGGGCTTTTCCTCCTTGCCTTGCCCTTCACGCTTCTCGAGTATTACCACACCCGCGAACGGGTGAGCGAAGAAGCCGATCCCTCGAGTGAGGTGAAGAAGATCCCGCTTAAGCAGCAGCTTGGCGTGGTCGTCAAAGACCGTTATTGGTGGATCCTGATTCTTTATACCTTCATCTTCCAGCTCGGTCTTGCCTTCAAGAATTCCAGCGTCGCCTATTACTGCAACTGGGTGATCGGCACCTATAACGATGGCTACACGATGCTCTTATTCAACCTCGTCGGGGGCGCTTCGCTCGCGATCGGCGCCGTCATCATCAATCCGCTCGCCAAGAAGTTTTCGAAGCAAACCCTGATGATTTGGGGCTTCGTCTTCTATGCCCTCGGCGATTTGCTTTGCTTCATCATCTCCTATCCAGGCCTCGTCTCGATGAGCTCGAAAGGGATCTTCGTCGTGGTCCTTGTCGGCCAATTCATCAAAAACGCCGGCGCGATCCCCTGCGTCTACATCTGGATGAGCCTCGTCGCCGATGTCCTCGATCACTTGGAATGGAAAGCAGGATTCCGCTGCGATGGCATCACCGTCGGCATCAACAGCATCTTCGCTCTCTTCATGCCGATCTTGGGCAATGCGATCATCAACCTCTTATTGGGCAACTACGGCTACATTGTCCCGGTCGAGGGCCAAGCCACTCAGACGGCTCAGAACACGACCTTGCAGATCATCTTCGATGGCTGCGCGGTCGGCGCCGAAGTGATCTCGTCCGTCATCATTGTGTGTCTCATGCTCTTCCTCAACGTCGAAAAGAATCTCGCTCAAGAGCAAGCTGAGATCCAGGAACGGCATAAGCAAGAAGTCCTCGCTTCGGGCGGCGTGTGGATCGCCCCGGAAGAAAAGGCGAAGCAAGAAGAGGAAGAATTCGACAAAGAAACCACCGCGATGGAACTTCAGGAGCTCCAAGCGAAGTGTGAGAAGAAGCATTTGAATTACGACGAAGAAAAAGCGAAATACGATGCGAAGAAAGCAAAGAAAGCTGCCAAGGAGCAAAAACAATGATTCTCGCAAAAGATGGGATTCATTCCTATGAAGAAATTGCCGCAAAAACCTATCGGATTGATGAAAAAGGCATCGTAAACATCTACCTCCTACTCGGCGAAAAAGAAGCGCTCGTGATCGATTCGGGCGTCGGAGTCGGCGACCTTTTGGGGACGATTCGGGAACTGACTTCCTTGCCCCTGACCCTCGCTTTGACCCATCGGCATTGCGATCATGCCGGCGGCGTCAACTATTTCAAGACGTATTACGTCCATGAAGCCGACAAGCCTTTGATCTATAAAATCCTTTCGAGCAAGTTCGCCTGCAAGACTCTTTTGAAGGCCAACAAAGTCGAAGGGCTGACGCTCTCAAAGAAGCCCTACCACGCCAAGCCGATCTTCATGAAGGACAATCAGACTTTTGACCTTGGCAAGCGCGCGATCCGAATTCTTCACGTCCCGGGCCATACCGCCGGATCGGTCGTCTATCTTGATCCCACCAGCGGATTGATGTTCACCGGCGATGACGTGAATCCGTACCTTTGGCTCCAACTCCCGGGCTGCAAGTCCCTTTCGGAATGGCTCCCCGGCGCTAAAGCGATCCTCGATCTCGCCAAAGACTACACCCCCTATTGCGGGCATGACGTCGGCAAACTCACAAAAGAAGGGATCGAGAAGACCGTCGCACTTGGAGAAGAGATTTTGGCGAAGAAGCCAGACTTCGAAGGCAAGGCCCTCGATTATCCGCTTGATAAAACCGTCTATCCGAGAATCCTCGTCGCCCGCAAAGGCATTAAGTAAAGCATCCTTCGCCTTTCCTTTTCGAAAAGCCTTATACTTTTTCCATGTCCCTTGAAAGCGATCTGATTCACTGGTACGAAATAAACCGGCGTCATATGCCGTGGCGTGAGGATCCGACCCCCTATCACGTCTATCTTTCGGAGATCATGCTCCAGCAAACCCAGGTCGACACGGTCCGGGCGTATTATCTTCGTTTCCTCCAAAAATTCCCAACCGTTCAAGACTTAGCCAAAGGAAGCGAGGAAGAAGTCCTCAAGCTCTGGGAAGGGCTCGGCTATTACTCAAGAGGCCGGAACCTCCATAAGGCAGCCCTCGTAGTGGCTTCTTCTTTTGGTGGGGAGATCCCATCGAAGAAAGAAGACCTCCTTTCCCTTCCGGGCATCGGCGAATACACCTCTCGCGCCATCCGCTCGATCGCCTTTCATCAAAAGGAAATCGCGGTCGATGGCAATTTGATCCGGGTCTATAGCCGCCTCAATGAGGATAAAGAAGAGAATCTCGAGACGATCAAGGCAAATTGCGAAGCCTATTTCAAGAAAGCCCTCGCCAAGGAAGACCCTTCCAAGTTCAACCAAGCCCTCATGGATATCGGCGAGATGGTGTGCCTCCCGAAGGCGCTTCCCTTATGCGAGAAGTGCCCCTTACGGGCCTATTGCCAAAGCGCCAAAGACGGGACGATGCTCGATTATCCGAGTCCAAAGAAAGCCAAAGAGAAAAAGAAAGAGGAATGGACCGTCCTTCTTTTGGTGACGAAAGAGGAAGTCGCTCTTTCAAAACGGTCCTCCACGGGCTTATTGGCCTCGCTCTATGAGTTCCCGATGATCGAAGGAAGTCTTTCCGAAAAAGAGGTTCTCGCCTATCTGATGAAACAAGGAATTCCGGCGGCTTCGATTGAAAACATCGGAGAAAAAGAACACGTTTTCTCCCATTTGGTGTGGGAATTACAAGGTTATCGGATCCCCTTAGAGGCAGTTCCGGAGAAGAGTCCGTGGATCTTTGCCAAGAAAAAAGCGCTCAAGGATGCCTACCCGCTCCCGAGCGCCTTCAGCTTTTTCAAAAAGAAAATCGATTAGAGGTTGTCGCCGAAATGCTCACTCACGACGTAGTCCCGGCTCCGGGTTCGTTTGGCCGTGAGCTCGCCGAATTGCCGTAGCCAATAAAGGTTGGCACCTTGATAGACCGCGCCGAGGAGATTGGCGCGCCCGCCCAAGCTCGAGAAAAGGATCCGGGCGGTGTTGTGATTGAGATCGTAATAGGAGAAATAATGCTCCAATAAGGCCCGATACTTCTCGCCGAATTTGACGATCCGCCCTTGGATGACCACATCCTCGACATCGAGGAGGTTCACCACCGAAAGTAAGGCGATCGCGTTATAGCGGGCGGACTTATCGAGAGCTTCAGAAACCAAAGGATCGTTTTCCTCATAGAGCACCACCATATCCTCGGTGTGGAAGATCGGCATGCTCTTCAAGGGGTGATCGGGGACAAAAGCCAATTGTTCTTTGATGTCCCGACGGATGTCTTCCAGCGTGTAGAAACGGCCATTCCAGTTGTCTTTGGCCAAATCATCGACGGGAGCCAGGTCGTTGACTTCCCCGGCTAAGCCATGGGCGCCGCCATAAAGGTGGTCATTGAGAAGAAGCGAGCTGCCGGCTTCGCGGTCGATATAAGCGAAGAAAACGTTTTTGTCTTCCTTCGGGATGCTACCAAAGGCCCGTTCCCCGACCAAGCCGAGCTTCACGTCGTGATAGACATCGACAAAAACGTGGAACCGGTTCGCAAAGGTGGCTTTGAGATGGATTTGGGTATAGTCGACAAAACGATGGGCGAAGATGAAATCACCCTTCTCATCCAGTTTGCCCGGGGTCGAGATGCAGATGCCAAGCAAAGGCATTTTCTTGAATTCGGGTTTCGCCAAAAGCCCTTCAAGGGCAGCCATGATCCGTTCAAGGCTTCCTTGGTCGAGCCGATCCGCCTCTTCGATCAAGGTTTCCGCGACGATGGCGTTATCGAGCGTTGCCAAAGCGATCGAGATATCCGCGCTTGAAAGATCGATCGCGCAGATTAACCCGAGTTTGGTATTGAGAACGATCGAAGAAGGACGGCGCCCCATCTTCTTGCTCTTGCCAGGCTTCGCCGGGATTAAACTGACGAGGTTATTTCGCTTGAGTTCGGAGATGATACGCGTGATCGCGGTGAAAGTCAGGCCCAGCCCTTTGGCGAGCTCGACGCACGTTTGCGGCCCTTTTTGAAGGAGAGCGACGACTTTGATGTCATTCGCCACGCGGTAGCTGTTTTGCGTTTCGAAAGCGACCTTTTTCTGAGGTGCCATAATCGTCTTCCTTGACGATATTATGCGTTTTTCGGCCCCCATTAACAAGCGCTAAATTCGTAAAGAAAAATAGTAGACACTTTTTGCTGAGAGCCGTTTTTCTCGGAAATTTATCGTATCAAAGAGCGATTCCGTACTCCTTTCCATAACGCCCGATGATGTATTCGGCGTCTTTATCGCCCCGACCCGAAAGATTGACGATGATCGATCCCATCGCTCCTTCCTTCGCCATACGAAGAGCGTAAGCGAGGGCGTGAGCGCTCTCGATCGCCGGGATGATGCCTTCCAAGCGCGAGAGGGCGAAGAAGGCATCCAAAGCCTCCTTGTCGTCGACGGTTACGTAATCGACCCGACCCACTTCATGCAAGAAGGCGTGCTCGGGGCCAACCGAAGGATAGTCGAGGCCCGAGGCCACGCTATAGGTGGAGGCGGGTTTCCCTTCTTCGTCGAGAAGCACCAAGGAATCGAATCCATGCATCACGCTTTCTTTGCCATAGGAAATCGAGGCGGCATTCTCGCCGATTCCCTTTCCTTTCCCTAAAGGCTCCACGCCGATGATCTTGACCGGATCGTTGAGGAAGGCGCCAAAGAGGCCGATCGAATTCGATCCACCACCGACGCAGGCGCAAATCCGTTCGGGCAGTTTTCCGTTATTCGCCTCAAGATACTGGGCTCTTGCTTCTTCTCCGACCACGTGTTGGAAGTCATGGATCATCTCCGGAAACGGAGCGGGACCGACCGCTGAGCCGATGCAATAGAGAGCGTGGTCTTGCTCTTTGACGAAGGCTTGAAAGGCAGCATCCACCGCCTCTTTGAGGGTTTTTTGCCCTTCTTTCACCGGAATGACACGGGCCCCAAGAATCGCCATCTTCTCCAAATTCGGCTTTTGCTTTTCGATATCGACTTCGCCCATATAGATATCGCAATCAAAACCAAAATGGGCCGCCGCTGTGGCAACGGCAAGGCCATGTTGACCCGCCCCGGTCTCCGCGATCAGTTTCGTCTTTCCCATCGCCTTGGCCAAAAGGGCCTCGGCCATCGTGTGATTGATTTTGTGGGCTCCGGTGTGATTGAGGTCTTCCCGCTTAAGGAAGATCCGGAGCTTCCCATATTTTTCGCTCAGCCGCTTCGCCTCATAGAGCGGGGTCGGCCGGCCTTGGAAATCCCGGCGGATCCGAAGAAGCTCGGCCTTGAAAGAAGGATCATTCTTGAGTTTGGCGTAGGCTTTCCGCACCTCGGCGAAGGCTTCCTCAAGTTCTTTGGGGAGGTAGGATCCCCCGAAATGGCCGTAGTAGCCATTCTTGTCCGGATAGTTCTTCTCGTACGTCTCGAAATCAACTCCGTTCAGCTTCATCTCGTCTTCTTTCTGAGGGACAAAAAAGCGCCCTCATTCAAGGGCGCTTACATTTCAGCGCGGTACCACCTTGATTCGGTTAGGAAGAACTAACCCTTGGATGCTAACACATCCTTTCCCGGATAACGGCGGGTGCCGGCGCGGCTACTCGGTTCGCTTTGCCCTCGAAGGACCATATGCGCGGATACGCCATGCCGGTTCCCATCCTCCCGGCTCTCTCTGTTGGCGGAGCGTCCGTTTTTCTTCCTTCTTCAACGGTTTACGAGATTAAAATACCAAAAAAGAGATTCTTTTCAAGAAGAATCGGTTCAGTTAACGCTTTTCTTGGATCGCTCGCTCAAAATAGGGGAGCTTCTTCATCAAGAACGCCGTGAGGTTCCGGGTCAGTAACTCGTTCACGAAATCCTCGCCTTGGTCGTAATCATCTTTCGTGAGCAAAAGCTCATCATAGAGAGATTGCCAGCGCTTGCCATTCTCATAACGGCCTTTGCCCAAAAGAAAAGGCTGGCCTTTGGCTTTGGCGTAGTCGATCCAGCCTTGCCGTTCTTTCTCGTCCCCCGGCCCGACGAATAAGGAAAGGATCACCTGGCGGCTTTTGGCGTCATTGATGAGCTCAAAGGCCAAAAGATCGGTGATGTTTTTGTCCCATCCTCGGCCATTCCGGAGGCCTTTTGCCCGGATTTTCTCCGTGGTGAAACGGAAATAAGGGCTTTTGGCCGGAAGGGCGATAAGCGCCCCGTTCGCCTCATAAGGATAGAGAGTGATCTTGATCGTGTCGTTCAACGAGAGGAACCGGTCATAAGGATCAACGATTTTCGGAGCGCTAACGTCGTTCATGCTGAAACCGGTTGGCCCGTCACGCCAAGCATATTCACCAGCTGGGTGAAGAGCTCGATCAATTTATTGCCGAAGATTGAAGAGCCGAGATAGTTATGGGCGTTCGTGACCCAGTCCGGCGTATTTTGGCCAAGCCAAGTCGGAAGAGCCGAGAAAAGGAAGGCCACGACGCCGAGGAGAATCGCCCAATCCACAAAGCCCAAGACCAAGCCCAGGATTCTCGAAAAGATGGGTGAGGCTTTCGCCGCATCGATCAGATGGTCGAAGATCAGCTTCCAAAGGCCGAAAATCACCGCGAAGAAGGCGATCGCGAGCAAGATATAGAAGAGCCAGTTGACCAAGGTCTTGTTGTTCCAAAGGGCGCTGATGACCGATTGGTACCAGCCCATCGGATAAAGATAGGGAAGAACGATGTTGGCCAAAACCATGCTGCCGAGCACCGCGACGGGATAGCCGATGATTCGGGCCCCGAGCTTGGCCGCTCCGAAGAGAAGACCGAGCGCCAAGAAGGCAACCAAGATCACCAAAACGACCCAGTCGGCGTTATTCCAGCTCGGATTCAAAGACGTCACATTATCAAAAACCATAAGTCCACCCTCCCCCTGCTTCATTTTTGGAGTGTCCTCATTATTATTCCCTTCGAGGAAAAGGAAAAGAGTTTCTTTGCCTTTCCTTCACGTAGAGTTTCTTGGGAAAAGAAGATACACTTAATTCATTATGAATATCCCGCAAACACTGGCCCAGGAATTGGGCATCCGCCTCGAGCAAGTCGAGGCCGCCTTAAAACTCATGGAGGAGGGCGATAGCGTCCCCTTCATCGCTCGTTATCGGAAGGAAGTCACCGGAAGTTTGGATGATGTGACCCTCCGCAATCTTTCGGAAAGACTCGAATATCTCAAAGGCCTCGAAGAACGGCGGAAGAGCATCCTTGAGAGCATTTCTGAGCAAGGCAAACTCACGCCGGAACTTCAAGCCAGCATCGAGATGGCCACGAAATTGAGCGATCTCGAAAATCTTTATCGTCCTTATAAGAAAAAGCGGAAGACCAAGGCCTCGATCGCGAAGGAAGCCGGCTTGGAGCCGCTGGAAAAAGAGCTCTTGGAGCAAAATGTAAGCGAAGAGCGTTTCGTTGAAGACGCCAGCCATTACATCAACCCCGAGAAGAACGTTTTGACCAAAGAAGACGCGATCCAAGGCGCCGAGGACATCCTCGCCGAAACGATGGCCGACGTCTCGCATTTCTACGATGACGCCCGCGCCTATATCGAGAAGAATGGCCGGCTCGAAAGCAAAGAAACCAAAGACGACGTCGAAAAGAAATACGCGTCTTACGCCGCTTTCTCCTGCCCGGTGAAACAAGTCCGGAATTATCAAACGCTCGCCCTCAACCGCGGTGAGAACGAAAAGGGATTATCGGTCTCGTTCGCTTATGATCGGATGACCCTCATCAACGCGATTGCGCGAACCTATCTCAAGCCGCATTCGCCCCTCGAAAAAGAAATCCGCGACGTGAGCGAAGACGCCTATAAGCGCTTAATCGCCCCGACCGTCGAGAACGACATCCGAAGCGACCTTTTCCTCAAAGCGGAAGACGCCTCGATCATTCTCTTCAAAGATAATCTCAAACAGCTTCTTTTGACCGCGCCTTTAAAGGGCAAGCGGGTTCTGGGCTTTGACCCGGCCTTCGTGAATGGCTGCAAATTCGCAACGGTCGACGCTTCGGGCAAACTCCTCCACGTTGACGTGATCTATCCGACCGTAAGCGGGAAGGAACGTCTCGAAGAGAGCAAGCGGATTCTCTTGTCCTATTTAAGAAACGACAAGATCGATTACATCGCCCTCGGGAATGGCACCGCCTCTCGCGAGAGCGAAGCCTTCATCGATGAAACCTTAAAAGAAGCCGGGCTTTCGCTCCCCGTCGTGATCGTGAACGAGGCCGGCGCCTCCGTCTATAGCGCTTCGGAAAAAGGAACGGAAGAATTCCCAGAGCTCCCGGTCGAAAAACGCTCGGCGATCTCTTTGGCAAGGCGCCTTCAGGACCCTCTTTCGGAACTCGTCAAAATCGATCCGATGGCCATGGGCGTCGGCCAATACCAGCACGACCTCGATGAGAAGAAGCTCTCGAATGCCCTCCATGGCGTCGTCGAGGATGCCGTCAACGAAGTCGGCGTCTATCTCAATAGCGCCTCTTATTCTTTGCTCCAATACGTCTCGGGCATCGGGCCTTCCCTTGCCAAGGGAATCGAGGATTACCGGAATGCCAACGGCCCCTTCAAGAGCCGGAAGGAACTCCATAACGTCCCGAAGCTCGGCCCGAAGGCTTTCGAGCAATGCGCCGGCTTCTTACGGATTGCCGATGGCTATCCGCTCGATAACACCTCGGTCCACCCCGAAAGCTATCCGATCGCCTTATCCCTCCTCAAAGAAGAAGGCTTGGCTCTCGAGGATCTTGGCAAAGCAAATACCTCGGCAAAACTGGCCTCGATTGGCGATATCGCCACTTTAGCCATGGCATTAGGCGTGGGCAAAGAAACGCTTCAAGACATCATTAGCGAGTTGCAGAAACCCGGCCGCGATCCGCGCGAAGAAGCCCATAGCGCCGTGCTTTCTTCCGCCGTCAAAGACATCAAGGACCTCAAGCCTGGGATGATCCTTTCCGGGACAATTCGGAACATCGTCGACTTCGGCGCCTTCGTCGATATCGGCGTCCATCAAGATGGCTTGATCCACATCTCCGAGCTTTCCGAGACCCGGGTGGCCTCGCCTTTGGAGGTCGTCCACTTGAATCAAATCGTCAAAGTCAAAGTGCTCTCGGTCGACTTGGAGCGCAAACGGATCGGTCTTTCTTTGAAGCAAGTCCCTCAGGATTGAGGGATGCTCACGCCAGCCAAGAAGGGGGATAATGAACTTATGAAGCACGCGAATTCC